>JBHEOL010000230.1:0-13279 GCA_046261635.1 Thermoanaerobaculia bacterium
CGTTCCCTCGACGTTCACCTGGTGCGCCATCACGGGGGTGAACTCGCTCCGGGTGGAAAGGAGCGCGGCGAGATGGAAGACCAGATCCACCTCGTACTCCGAGATGATCCGTTCGAGAAGGTTCGTGTCCAGAATCGAGCCGGAGAACTGATGCTGAACCAGCCTGGCGAGCTCGGGCTCGAGCGGTTTCAGATCGAGGGTGATGACGGGTCGGTTCCCCTCCTCGGCGAGACGGGTGATCAGGCCATGGCCGATCTCTCCACTGGCGCCGGTGATCAGGGCGACGGGTTTGCGCAACACGGAAAGCCTCCTGCGTCACGCCGGGCGCGACGCGGCGAAAAGGTACCACGTTCGGCCGCGGCCGAAGAGTGATCTCATGTCGTGACCGGGAGCGCGCGTCATCACCATCGTGCGGGTCGGCGGACATGACGGAGGGGCCCATCGGAGACGAGTTCTGACCGGCTTCATCGGCCAGTGAAGGGGAGAGAGAGGGGAGCACCGCCGGACCGGCAGCCGATGCCCGTACAATGCGTCCGGTGCAGCCCCGCTTCCTGTTCTTTTTCTCCTCGACCGCGATCTTCGTGACTGCGTTTCTCCTGCTCGACCGGAGCGGGATCGTTCCCCAGCTGTTTCTTGGCACCGCTACGGCCCTGTTTCTCTTCGGCTTCGCCAGGAGCTCGACCGTCCCGATGCACTACGTCGCATGGGCGATCGCGCTGGCAACGACCGGCGAGGTGGTCCTCTCGATCGGATGGGGCCTCTACTCCTATCAGCACGCGCTGATTCCCCTGTACGTTCCCGCCGGGCACGGCATCTTCTACCTGCTCGCAACCGAGAGCGCCCAACAGGAGCTTCTGCGGCGCCACGAGCGCGCGATCGTCGGCTCGGTCCTGGTCGCGGGAAGCATCGTGGCCGCCGTCACTCTCGTCCTCTTCGGTGACGTGTGGGGGCTGCTCTGGTGGGCCGCGGCTGCCGTGCTTCTCACGAGGTCGAAGAACGGCCTCCTGCTCGCAACCTGTCTGGTCTATACGATGCTTCTCGAGTGGCTGGGCACGGCGATCGGGAACTGGCGGTGGGCCGCCGAAGTGCCGTGGCTCGGTTTGCGCTCGGCGAATCCGCCGAGCGGAGTGGGGGTCCTCTATATCCTGCTCGATCTTCTGACCGTTCTGGTCGTTGCGGGGCTGGCGCGCGCGACGGCCACCCGGCGGGTGCCGGCCTGTAACCTTCAGCGCCCGGCGCTAGAGCCCTGACCCCCGGGTCCACTCCAGCCGCTTGAAACGAGGCTTTCACTCCCTCTCTCCGCCCAATCCGACTGTCGAATCCGCTCGAGGCCATCCGAGTTTCTGCGGCGAGCAATTCCGAACTGGAAATCAACGGGGATCAAGCCATCGGGGCAATCTACAGTAGGTGCCTGCCCGGTCGATCCTCCCCCAACTCCTGATGGTTCCGTCGGTCAGCGACTCCGGTTTGACCCTGCACCGTTCCGGGCGCCGTCGGCCGCGGAATCTACGGCGCGATCCGGTCGGCCCAGAGCTCGACCGGGAGGGCGAGAATCTCGTAGTGCTCGCGCAGCGCGATGACCCGGCCCGCGTAGGACTTGCGGCTCTCGAGATCGCCTCCGCGCTCCCTGGTCCGCTGGTCGCTCCTGAGAAAGCGCACTTCCATCGTGTAGAGCGCCTTCAGGTAGTCCCGCACCATCAGGGGATCGCTGTGGGGGAGGGGGCGGATTCCGAGCTCCTCGAGCCGGCCGAGGACTTCGGGACGCCAGAGAAACGAGGGAGGCATCCTGGGAGCTTAGCAGGGTGATGCGCGCGGGCGCTTCGGTCAGCCGCGATTCGCTTTCCGGTAGGCCTTCGCGAAGTGCTGGACGATCTGGTTGCAGATGATGGGGGGCCGTTCCCGACCAGGTCGAGGCGACCAGTCTTCTGTAATGGTCGGGTCCGACGGGACGGACCACGCTGGCGACCGCTTTCGTGACGCTCTGGCTGAACGCAGGCCAGGCCCTCGCAGCCTCGCATGACGAACAGGAGCCCGCCGGCGGCGCCGCCGGAGTGATGGTTTCCACCTCGAACGTCACGACGAGCATGACCTCGGCCTGCTCCGGATCGTCGACGATCTCGAGGTCGGGCAGGGTCGCACGCAGCCGGTCGGCCAGCAGTTCCTGATGCGCCGGGTCGTTCGTGGCGATGCAGACTCGCTGAACTCCACGGAGCTCCTTCGGCGATCCCTTCTCGACTCGGGGCGGTTCCGCCGCGGCGAGCGTGAGAGCGGCGATGGCCAGCGCGATGAAGAACATCCAGCGTCGCATGATTGGAATTTAGGTCTGCCGCGGTCGCCGCGCCATTCTCCAAAGTCGCCATTAGAGCCGGTTGACACCGGAAGATCAGCCGGGTAAATTCAAGCGCTCGTTTGAAACGAGTGTTTTAAGACAAAGATGTCCGCCACCACCCGCGACCAACTCCTCGACACGGCCGAGCGCCTCTTCGCCGAGCGCGGCGTCGACGGTGTCTCGCTCCGTGAGATCACCGGCGACGCCGGCGCCAATGTTGCGGCCGTGAACTATCACTTCGGTTCGAAGGACAATCTGGTTCGGGAAGTCTTTCGCCGCCGTCTCGAGCCGTTGAGCGCCGAACGGCTCGCACTGCTCGAGTCGTTCGAGAAGGGCGCGCGGAGTGGGCGTCTTCGCATCGAGCAGATCCTTCACGCCTTCGTGCATCCGGTCATCCAGCTGATGACGAGCGAGCCGGATCGCGGCGCCGATTTCGTGCGCCTGATGGGGCACGTTCACAGCAGTCCCGATCTGTCGCGACTCGTCATGGCCGATCTTCAGCCGCTGATCGAGCGATTTTTCCAGGCGACCCGCAAAGCGCTTCCGGGCGTCGAGCCCGCGGAGATTCACTGGCGCGCCCACTTCACCATCGGTGCGATGGTCCACATCGCCGCCTCCGCGCGCCTTCTCCCCGAGTTCACCGGAGGACTCTGCCGGGTCGAAGATGCAGAGGAGATATCACGGCGCCTCGTCGCCTTCCTGGCTGGCGGATTCAAAGCGGATCCGAGCCGTCTAACGATCGGCGGCATCGTCGATGTGCGGCGAAAGGGCAGTGATTCATGAAACGTGTTCTTTCCATCCTTCTGCTGCTGGTCGCCATTCTCACCGGATGCAGTTCTGGTATCGAGCCGAGACGGGCCGAGGACGTCGTGGTGCTGCCGCCGCAGTGGGACGCTGCGGCAGAAGAGCCGGACCCCGCGGAACCGTTGCCGGCGTGGGGCGAGCTCTTCGACGACGGTCGCCTCGACGCGCTGATCGCCGAGGCGATCGAGGCGAATCGCGGGCTCGAGGCAGCGGCGGCGCGCGTTGAGCGCGCTGCGGCGCAGGCGCGGATCGCGGGCGCCGACCTCTACCCGCAGGTGGGCGCCACGCTCGATGCGGGGCGGCGCCGGCAGAATTTCATCGGGCTTCCGATTCCCGGCGCCGAGGATCGCGTGCTGACCAACACGTCCACGACGTTCGGGACGGGACTCAACGTCAGCTGGGAAGTTGACCTTTGGGGGCGCCTCCGGAACGCGCGCGCTGCCGCGCGGGCCGACGCGGAGTCGGTCCGGGCTGACCTCTCCGCGGCGCAGCTGTCGATCGCGGGTCAGGTTGCCAAGACCTGGTTCTCCGTGATCGAAGCGGCCGAGCAGGTGGAGCTGGCAGTCGCGACGGTCGAGAATCGCGCGTTGACTGCCGAGCGGATCCGGCGGAGGTACGAGGCGGGCCTTTCACCTTCCGTCGATCTCCGCCTCGCCGAGTCGAACTCCGCGCTGGCGGCGTCGCGCCTCCAGCAGCGAAACCGCCAGCTGGATGCTGCGAGTCGTCAGCTCGAGATCCTTCTCGGCCGTTATCCGGCTGCGGCAATCGAGCCGGTAGACGGCCTGCCGGACCTTCTCGCTCCCATTCCGCCCGGGATTCCAGCCTCGGTATTGGCGCGCCGGCCCGATCTCCGCGTTGCGGAGCGACGCGTGGCCGCAGCCAGCGCGCGGGTCGCACTGGCGCGCGCATCGCTTTACCCGCAGCTTCGCCTCACCGGGTCGGGCGGCACGACGAGCACGGAGCTGGAAGATCTTCTCGACGGTGATTTCTCGGTCTGGAGCCTCGGTGCCGGCCTGCTCCAACCGGTGTTCCAGGGCGGGCGCCTTCGCGCAAACGTCGATCTCGCGCGGGCGGTCGAGGACGAGGCTCTCGCCGGATTCGCGCAGAGCGTTCTCTCGGCACTGGCGGAGGTCGAAACGGCGCTGTTCGCCCAGGACGTCCTCGCCAGGCAGGAGGAAGCGCTCGCGCTCGCCGCCATGAACGCCGTGGAGGCGCAGCGAACCGCGGAGCAGCGGTACGCATCCGGGCTCAGCGACTTTCTTCTCCTCCTCGAAACGCAGCGGCAGGCATTCGAGGCGGAGAGCCAGCTTCTCGATCTCCGCCGGCAGCGTCTCGCCTCCCGCGTGGATCTCTACCTCGCTCTCGGCGGAGACGCCGCGGCACGCCTCGAATCGCCAGACGGAGCCGTCGAGCTCGCGTCCAACAGGAAAGCGCCATGAACACCGCAAGACTCAAGTTCATCCTTCCAGCCGTTTTCCTTCTCGTCGCGGTTGCGGTGACGTTCGCGCTGATCCAGGCGCGTCCCGTTGCGGCCCGGGAGGAGAAAGTCGCACCCGCGCCCCTGGTCCGGGTCATGAGCGTGGAAGCCGGAGAGGTGGAGATGCGCGTCGCGGCCGAGGGAGCCGTGGCGCCCCACACCGAGACGACGATCGTCGCCCAGGTCGGAGGGCGGATTGATACGGTCTCTCCGAAGTTCGCGAGCGGCGGGACGTTCCGGCGGGGGGAGACGATCGCACAGCTCGACTCGCGCGACTATCAGGTGGCGGCAGCGCAGGCGCAGGCGGCGATCGCCCAGGCGAAGCTCCGGCTCGCGCGGGAGCAGGCCGAGGCGGAGATCGCGCGCGAGGAATGGGAACGGATGGGACAGGGTGAGCCGGGAGCGCTCGTCCTCCGCCTGCCGCAGCTCGCCGAGGCGACGTCGGCCGTCGCGGCCGCGGAGGCGTCATTGATGCAGGCGCGGCTCAACATCGAGCGGACGACGATTCGAGCCCCTTACGACGGTCTCCTCCTCGAGAAGCTCGTCGATGTCGGGCAGTTCGTCGGCCCCGGAACCCCGATAGGACGGATGACCGCCGCCGACTTCGTCGAGATCGAGCTCCCGGTCTCGAGCGAAGACCTCGCGTACATCGACCTCACCGCGCAGCCGGGCGTCATCGTTCGAAGCACTTTTGGAGGGGACACGACGGAGTGGCGGGGGCGCATCGTGCGCGCCTCCGGGCAGATCGATCCTCGTACCCGGATGCTCGCGCTCGTTGCGCGGATCGAGAACCCTTTCGCCGGCCCCGTTCCGCTTCGCATCGGAGAGTACGTTCAGGCCGTCATCGAAGGGCGGAGCATGGGAGGGGTGATCGAGATCCCGAGATCCGCGCTCCGGGAGGGACGCCAGGTGCTCGTCGTGAGCCCGGCCAGCACGATACATTTCCGCGATGTGGAGATCCTGCGCCTGACGAACGAAGCGGCTTTCCTGGCGAGCGGGCTCCAGCCGGGCGAGACCATCGTCCTTTCCGCGATGGATGCTCCCGTGGAAGGGATGACCGTGCGTACGGCGGTGGATGAACCGGCCGGCCGGCTGGTCCCCGTGGTTGATGGAGAGCCGGCGTCATGAACTCTCTGATCTCCTGGTTCGCCCGCAACTCGGTTGCAGCCAATCTGCTGATGCTGGTGATCATCGTCGGCGGAGCTTTCACGCTGACCACGCTGAGGCAGGAAGTGTTCCCGGAAGCTTCCTCGGACATGGTGATCGTCACCGTGGCGTACCCCGGCGCCTCGCCCGAAGAGGTCGAGGACGGGATCGTGGTGAGGATCGAGGAGAGGATCCAGGACCTCGAGGGAATCGAGCGGATCACCTCGACTTCGAGCGAGAGCGTGGGATCGGTGCAGATCGAAGCGATCGAAGGCTCCGATGCGCGACGGCTGCTCGAGGACGTGAAGGCGAGGATCGACGCGATCGACACGTTCCCGGACGACGCCGAGGAGCCCGTCGTGACGGAGCTCGTGATCCGGCGCCAGGTGATCAACGTCGCCATCAGCGGAGACGCTCCCGAGTTGACTCTCCGGCGTCTCGGCGAGCGTGTGCGCGACGACATCGTGGCGATCCCCGGCATCACGCAGGTGGAGCTGTCGGCCGTGCGTCCCTACGAGATCACGATCGAGGTCTCGGAGGACGCGCTTCGGCGTTACGGGCTCACCTTCGACGCCGTGGCAACGGCGGTGCGCCGCTCTTCGCTCGATCTCCCGGCGGGATCGATCCGGACATCGGGAGGCGAGGTGCTGATTCGGACGGTCGGCCAGGCGTACACGGGCCGCGAGTTCGAGGAGATCGTCCTGATGGCGCGCCCTGACGGAAGCCGGGTCCGCGTCGCTGACGTGGCGAGCGTCGTTGACGGATTCGCGGAGACGGACCAGTCGGCGCGTTTCGACGGGCAGCCGGCCGTGCTGGTTCAGGTGTTCCGCGTGGGCGAGCAGGACGCGCTCGATGTCGCCGGCAAGGTGAAGAGCTACGTCGCCGAGGCCGCCGAGAGGATGCCGGAGGGCATCTCCATGACGATGTGGCAGGACGATACGCTCCTGCTTCAGAGCCGTCGTGACCTTCTTCTGCGCAACGGCCGGATGGGCCTCGGTCTGGTCCTTCTCGTCCTGGCCCTCTTTCTCCGTTTCCGGCTCGCGGGATGGGTCGCCGCCGGGATTCCGATCTCGTTTCTCGGCGCGATCTGGCTTCTGCCGACTTTCGACATCTCGATCAACCTGCTCTCCCTTTTCGCATTCATCATCGTTCTCGGCATCGTGGTCGACGACGCGATCGTGGTGGGGGAGAACATCAACACCCATCTCGAACGGGGCAAGCCCGCCCTGAAGGCCGCGATCGACGGAACGCAGGAGGTGGCCCTTCCCGTCGTCTTCTCGGTCCTGACGACCATCGCAGCATTCTCGCCGCTGCTGCTGGTCGGGGGAACTACGGGGCGGTTCATGCGGGCGGTGCCGATCATCGTGGTCGCCACGCTGGCCTTTTCCCTCGTCGAGTCCCTCTTCGTGCTGCCCTCGCATCTATCGCACCTGAAGGCCGAGAAGAGGCGGGCGGGGGTGGGCGGTACATGGACGAGGGTGCGCGAGCGCGTAGCGGCCGGGCTGCAGTTCGTGATCGGCCGCTGGTACGAGCCTTCGCTTCGCCGGGCGCTCGACTGGCGCTACGCGACCGTCGCGGGAGCGCTTGCGGTGCTCATCATCGCCGGAGCTGCGATCGCCACCGGGTGGATCAAGTTCACGTTCTTTCCTCCGATCGACTCGGACAACGTCGTGGCGTTCCTGACGATGCCTCTCGGAACTCCGGTCGAGACGACCGAGGCCGCGATGCTCCGCCTCGAGCGGAGCGCGCAGCAGATTCGCGAGGAGCTGGCCCGCGAGGCGAATCAGGACGTGTTCCGCCATATGCTGACCTCCGTCGGCGAGCAGCCTTTTCGCACCGCGCAGTCACAGGGTCATGGAGGAGTCGGGTCGACCTTCGCCGCGCCCCACCTCGGGGAGCTCAACATCGAGCTCGCGTCCTCGGAGTCGCGCGGTGTGACCAGCGCCGAGATCGCGCGCCGATGGCGGGAGCTTACGGGGCCGATTCCCGACGCCGTGGAGCTGACGTTCAGCGCGAGCCTATTCTCTCCGGGCGACGCCGTGAACATCCAGCTCACCGGAAATGATCTCGGTCAGCTGCGTCGCGCCGCGGCGGCAGTCGGCGCGCGGCTGATGGAGTACCCGGGCGTGTTCGACGTGTCGGATTCGTTCCGGGCCGGAAAGGAAGAAGTGCGTGTCGATGTCACTCCGGAAGGGGAAGCAATGGGTGTGTCGAGGCTCGACCTCGCCCGGCAGGTCCGGCAGGCCTTCTACGGCGAGGAAGTTCAGCGGGTCCAGCGCGGGCAGGACGAGCTTCGGGTCATGGTCCGCTATCCGGAGCAGGAGAGGCGCTCTCTCGGCAATCTCGAGCAGATGCGGATCCGGACCGCCTCGGGAGGAGAGATCCCCTTCAGCGTCGCCGGTACGGTCGACGTCGGGCGCGGATTCGCATCGATCCAGCGCGTGGACCGGCGCCGCGCGATCAACGTCACTGCCGACATCGACCCGGCGAAAGCGAATACAACCGAGGTGATCGCGGCACTGCGAGGGGAGACGCTTCCCGCGGTGATGAGCGGGTTCCCTTCCATCCGCTACAGTTTCGAAGGTCAGCAGCAGGAGCAGCATGAAACGCTCGCCGGCCTCCGGCGGGGTTTCGGCATGGCGCTCTTCTTCATCTATGCACTCCTGGCGATCCCGTTCCGCTCCTACCTCCAGCCGGTGATCGTGATGAGCGCGATTCCCTTCGGAATTCTCGGAGCGGTCGGAGGCCACGTCATCATGGGGATGGACCTGACGGCCCTCTCGCTGTTCGGAATCACGGCTCTTACGGGAGTCGTCGTGAACGACAGCCTGGTGATGGTCGACTTCATCAACCGCGCGTATCGAGGAGGGATGAAGCTTCGAGATGCGATCGTCATGGCCGGAAAGGCGCGGTTCCGCCCGATTCTGCTGACGTCCCTCACGACGTTCGTCGGCCTGCTGCCGCTCATCCTCGAGCGTAGCGTGCAGGCGCAGTTCCTCATCCCAATGGGAGTCTCGCTGGCATTCGGCGTCCTGTTCGCGACCCTCATCACGTTGATTCTCGTGCCGGTCGGCTACCGGATTCTGGAGGACGTGCGGCACACGACGTCGCGGCTCCTGCGACGGGAAGACGGCGACGAAGCCTTCATGCCCTCGGCCGACGAGGTGTGAGAATCACGGGCGGTGGCCCGCCAGAAAAACCGCTCGATCTACTGGGTTCCCTCCGCGGGAGGCGGGTCGGCCGGAGGCTCGCCCGTCGCGGGAGTCATCGACCTCGCTCCCTGGATGAACATGACCAGCAGGAGAAGGAGACCGGCGAGCAGGAGCGTGATGAAGAAGGACGACGGGCCCTCGCTCTCGCCGGACTTGATTCCCGGCCGGGACGATCGTCTCCCTGGTTTGGCCATTTCCGTCCTCCGCGAGCTCTCCTGGAGATGCCTCAGGATACGGTACTACTCGAGGCTGGCTCCGCGCTTTCTATCCAGGTTCACCACGGGCGGCTTCTGAAGCCCGGCCGCATCAGCGGCGTTCGCATCGACCGTGGGCGAGTCGGCGGCGAGCAGCCCGGCGATTCTTCGCGCGGCCTCCTGATACGCCTCGCTTCCGGGATGAAATGAGTCGAGGGTGCTGAGCCGCTCGGGGCGATCGAGGATGTCGGACAACCTGACGACCGACACGAGAGGGTCATCCACGAACTGCACCATCAACGCTGCGTCCCAGAGAGCGATGATCGGCTCCAGGAAGATCGCGACGCGCTCCTCGGGGATCGGGGTGTAGCCGCCCAGAAGAAGAACCCGGGCGCGCGGGTTGATGCGATGCAGCTCGGTGACCGTTCCGGCGATGTCGCGAAGAACCTGATCCACGACGTCGATCGGAGAGCGGAGCGCGCCTCCGCCCAGAAATGCTTCGCGAAGATCGTTCGCGCCGATCGACAGAACGAAGGCGTCCGCGCTGGCGAGCTCCGACCGGGTCTTCGGCTGGCGCAAGACGAAGGCGAAATCGCGCGTGGTCGCTCCGGTCGATCCGAGCTTCGTCGTCACGACGGAATCGATGCCGAGGGCCTTGAGCTCGGCTTCGAGCCGCCCCGCGATTCCCTTCTCCTCCTCGTCACCCGCTCCGTGAGCGAGCGAGTCTCCCACCACGGCGACGTGAATCCGGCGCGGCTCGGGCGCCGGGGAGGCCATTACGGAGACGGCGAGAACGGCAGTGAGGACCGCGATTCGGATCCAAGGAGGCATCGTGCCACCGAGAACCACGGAGCGCGATGAATTATTTTGCAATACTCAGGAGAGCTCACCAGAGGCGGATCACCGGCGAGAGTCGTCGCGGCGCGATATAGTTCTCCACGATCGGTCCTCGATCATCGAAGGAGACAAAATGGCTCGCTCACTCCGCTTCGCCGCGCTTCTGACGCTGCTGGTCGCTTCTTCTCTGTTCGCCGTCGACATCCACGACACGCGGCTGCTGACGCAGCCGGCCGTGAGCGCCGAGCGGATCGCGTTCGCATACGCGAACGACCTCTGGATCGCGAACCTGAATGGTTCGGGCGTGCGGCGGCTCACCTCGCATCCCGGCGTGGAGGGGAATCCGCACTTCTCGCCCGACGGGCTGTGGATCGCCTTTTCCGGCGAGTACGATGGGAACACCGATGTGTACGTGGTCGCGTCCGAGGGTGGGGTGCCGCAGCGGTTGACGTGGCATCCTGGCCAGGACCTGCCGCAGGGGTTCACGCCCGACGGCGCCTCGGTCGTGTTCACCTCGCCGCGCGAGGTCTACACGATGCGTTACCGGCAGCTGTTCACCGTTCCGGTGGGCGGAGGAGCGGTGACGAAGCTTCCGATCCCGAACGCGGCCGAGGCGACGTACTCTCCCGACGGGGGGTACATCGTCTATCAGCCGCTCTCCGAGGCGTTCACGCAGTGGAAGAATTACCGCGGCGGGACGGCTTCACGGTTGATGGTGTTCGACAACACGAGTTACGCCGTCGAGCAGATTCCCCAGCCGCCCGGAAGGGCGAACGACACCGATCCGATGTGGGTCGGCGACAGGATTTACTTCCTTTCGGACCGCAACGGCGAATTCAACCTCTTCTCTTACGACCGGCGCTCGAAAGCGGTCGCACGACTGACCCGCTTCGACGACTTCCCGATCGTCGGCGCGACCGCCGGTGCCGGGAAGATCATCTTCGAGCAGGCCGGATACCTCCATCTGTTCGATCCGGCGACGGGAGGCACGACCCGGGTGAAGATCGGCGTTGCAGCGGACCTGCTCGAGACGCGCTCGCGCTTCGTGAAGGGGGCGAAGTACGTTCGGAACGGCTCCCTTTCGCCGACCGGCGCTCGCGCCGCTCTCGAGGTTCGCGGCGAGATCATCACCGTGCCGGCCGAGAAGGGGGACGACCGGAACCTCAGCCGCTCCCCGGCTGCGCACGACCGCTTCCCCGCCTGGTCGCCGGACGGAAAATCGATCGCCTGGTTCTCCGACGAGTCGGGCGAGTACCAGCTCTTCATCCAGCAGCAGGATGGGAAGGGAACCGCGCGAAAGATCGATCTCGACGGCGCCGGCTTCTACGCCCATCCCCTCTGGGCTCCCGACTCCTCGAAGATCGCCTTCAGCGACAACTCCCGCTCGCTCTACGTCCTCGACGTGGCGCGGGGCACGGTCACGAAGATCTCCACGCAGCCGCTCTATTCGCCGGGAACGTACGACGAGGCACATCACGCCTGGTCGCCCGACTCGAAGTGGCTCGCCTACGTCCGTCGCACGCCGACGAACCTCCGGCAGATCCACCTCTGGTCCGCCGACTCGAAGGCCTCGCATCCGCTGACGGATGGCCTCTCCGATGCCGCGAATCCGGTGTTCGATCCGAACGGGAAGTACCTCTACTTCCTCGCCTCGACCAACGCCGGACCGGTGCAGGACTGGTTCTCGATGTCCAACGCCGACATGCTCTCCACGAGCAACATCTACCTTGCCGTCCTCTCGAAGGGGGTTCCCTCCCCGCTGGCGCGCGAGAGCGATGAGGAATCGTCCTCGGAGCCGGCCGTGGAATCAGCTCCCGAAAAGAAGCCAGAGGAGGCGAAGAAACCGGAGAAGGTCGCGGTCAAACTCGATCTCGATGGCCTGAGCGAGCGCATCGTCGCCTTCCCGCTGGGAGCCGCCGGATACACGAGCCTTCAGGTCGGAAAGACCGGGGAAATCTACTACCTCAAACCTGCCGGAGGGCTCAACCGCTTTAACGCGGGCGAGGGAGGAGCGCTCCACCGCTACAGCATCGAGAAGCGGAAGGAGGAGTCTCTCCTCGAAGGCGTCAGCGGCTACGAGATCTCGCGCGATTCGAAAAAGGTCCTTCTCGGAATGAAGGAGATTTTCGTCATCTCCGACCTCGGCGAGAAGATCGATGCCTCGAAGAACCGGCTCGCGCTGGATCGCATCGAGATCAAAATCGAGCCCCGCGCCGAGTGGGACCAGATCTTCCACGAGGCCTGGCGCGTCAACCGCGACTACTTCTATGATCCGGGCTTCCACGGGGCCGACTGGAACGCGATGCGCGCGAAGTACGCCGAGTTTCTCCCGCATGTCGCCGTCCGCCAGGACCTGAACCGCGTGATGCGCTGGATGCACAGCGAGCTCGCGGTCGGACACCACCGGCTTGGCGGAGGCGACAGCCTCGCCGACACCGACAGCCGCCCGGGCGGCCTCCTCGGAGCGGACTACGCCGTCGAGAACGGCCGCTACCGGTTCAAGAAGGTATACGGGGGGCTCAACTGGAACCCTGAGCTCCGTTCGCCGCTCACCGAGCCGGGCGTCGACGTGAAGGCAGGGGAGTACCTGCTGGCCGTCGACGGGAAGGAACTGCGACATCCCGAGAACCTCTACAGCCGCTTCGAGCGGACGGCGGGACGATTCACCGAGATCACGGTGGGGCCGAACCCGGATGGGCGCGGGTCACGGATGGTGCAGGTCGTCCCGGTCGAGAACGAGGCGCAGCTCCGCAATCGCGACTGGGTGGAGGGAAACCTCCGCAAGGTGACTGCCGCGACGAACGGCCGGGTTGCTTACGTCTACGTTCCGAACACCACGACTGCCGGACACGAGTACTTCAAGCGCTACTTCTTTCCGCAGGCCGATCGGGAGGCGATCATCATCGACGAGCGACACAATGGCGGCGGGCAGGTGGCCGACTACTACATCGACATCCTCCGCCGGCCGTTCATCAGCAACTGGGCGTTCCGCTACGGCGGCGACCTGAAGACGCCGCTGGCGTCGATCCAGGGACCGAAGGCGATGCTGATCGACGAGACGGCCGGCTCTGGCGGCGACCTCCTTCCTTGGATGTTTCGCAAGCTCGAGATGGGTCCGCTCATCGGAAGACGAACCTGGGGCGGGCTCGTCGGAATCCTCGGGTTCCCGACCTTGATGGACGGCGGGTTCGTCACCGCGCCCAACCTCGCCATCTGGACCGAGGATGGATTCGTGGTGGAGAACGAAGGCGTGCCGCCGGACATCGAGGTGGAACAGACC
>JBHEOL010000271.1:0-3578 GCA_046261635.1 Thermoanaerobaculia bacterium
CGCTCGTGTCGAGTTTCCAGTCGATCTCGGGGATGTAGCGGAAAGCCTTCGTGCGCCCGAGCTCGTGCCGGATCTTCCGGTCGGCGCGCTTGACCGCATCGACCGCCGCGGTTTGTCTTTTCTCGTCGCCGATCGCGGAGATCCAGACACGGGCGAAGTGAAGGTCGGGGGCGACGTCCACGTTGGTGACCGTCACGAGCTCGAGATCGGGGTCCGAGAGCTCGTGCCGGATGATCCGAGCGAGCTCGTCACGCATCAGTTCGCCCACCTGCAGCGTTCTACGGGTTCTCTTCATCCTGTCCGTCCTGTGGAGCCATCAACGGCCCCTCCTCCCCGAAGTCGATCAGCTCGAAGTTCCATCCGGTGAGCATCGCCTCTCCGCTCGCCTCGATCGTATCCGCGATCTTCTCGAGAATCTGCTCCAGGTTCGCCCCGGCGGATCCGATCGCGGCGACTCCGAGCCGCGCTCGCTGGTGCAGGTCCTGATGGCCGACCTCGGCCGCGGATACCTCCCATTTCGAGCGGACCCGGTCCCGAAGGCTCCGGATCACCGATCGCTTGTCCTTCAGCGAACGTGCCTGGGGAATGTGGATCTCGTAAACGGCGACTGCAACGAGCATGGGTCCGAAATCCTGCTCAGCGCAGGATTCCGGCGAGCTTTTCGA
The DNA here is from genome assembly GCA_046261635.1 of Thermoanaerobaculia bacterium. Lineage (GTDB taxonomy): Bacteria > Acidobacteriota > Thermoanaerobaculia > Gp7-AA8 > Gp7-AA8 > JBHEPS01. Next base: position 666 of record JBHEOL010000271.1, read on the forward strand.
CCTTGAAGGCTTCGATCACGTCGCCGACCTTGAAGTCCTGGAAGCGCTCGAAGCTGATGCCGCACTCGAACCCGCTCCGCATCTCGGAGACGTCGTTCTTGAAGTGGCGCAGCGAGGAGATCTTCCCTTCATGAATCACGCGGTTGTCCCGAAGCAGCCGGACGCTCGCGCTTCTCGGGATGACTCCCTCGGTCACGTAGCAGCCGGCCACCACGCCCATCTTCGGCACCTTGAAGGTGTCGCGAACCTCGGCCCGTCCCTGGAAGACTTCCTGAAGGGTCGGCTCGAGAAGACCGGTCATCGCGAGCTTGATCTGGTCCATCAACTCGTAAATGATCGTGTGGAGCCGGATCTCAACCCCTTCCTTCTCGGCCAGGTCGACCGCGTTGCGCTCGGGCCGGACGTTGAAGCCGATCACGATCGCGTCGGAGGCCGAGGCCAGAAGAATGTCATTGGTCGAGATCGCCCCGACCGAGGAGTGGAGGATGTTGATCCGGACCTGCTCGTTCGAGAGCTTACGAAGCGTCTCGTTGAGCACCTCGGCCGAGCCCTGCACGTCGGCCTTGACGATCAGGTTCAGCTCCTTGATCGTGCCGGCCTGCATCTTCTGGAACAGCTGATCGAGTGAGACCTTCTCGGTCTTCCGGATGCTCGACTCGCGCAGCTTCTCCTGACGCATCTCGCCGATCATCCGGGCGCGGGAGTCCTCGTCCACGACCACGAAGGAGTCCCCCGCGTTCGGGATGTCGTCGAAGCCCATCACGGCCATCGGGCTGGCCGGACCGGCCTCTTTCACCCGCTCACCGCGGTCGTTGATCATCGCCCGGACGCGGCCTGCGACCGCCCCGGCGAAGTACGCGTCGCCGATCTTGAGCGTTCCGTCCTGAATCAGGACGTTGGCCACGATTCCTCGGCCGGCTTCCTTCCGCGCTTCGAGTACGACTCCGCGCGCCGGAACGTCGGGCGAGGACTTGAGCTCGAGCAGGTCCGACTGAAGAAGAATCATCTCCAGAAGGTCGTCGATCCCCTGCCTCTTGATGGCCGAGACCTCGACGGAAACGACGTCACCGCCCCACTGCTCGACCAGCACGTTCGAGTCGGCGAGCTCGCGGCGCACACGCTCGACATTGGCGTTCGGCTTGTCGACCTTGTTGATCGCTACGATCATCGGAACGCCGGCGGCGCGCGCGTGATCAATTGCTTCCTTCGTCTGCGGCATCACGCCGTCGTCGGCGGCGACGACGAGGATGACGATGTCGGTCACCTTGGCGCCGCGCGCACGCATCATCGTGAACGCCTCGTGGCCCGGCGTGTCGAGGAACACGATCTTGCGGTCGCGTTTCTCGACGGCATAGGCGCCGATGTGCTGCGTGATTCCACCCGCCTCCCCCTCGGCGACCTTCGTCTCCCGGATCGCGTCCAGAAGCGAGGTCTTCCCGTGGTCGACGTGGCCCATGACCGTGATCACCGGGGCGCGCGCTTCGGTCCCGGATGCGGATGCCTCCATCCGCTCCATCGCCTCGAGCTCCATGGCGTCCTCGAAGGAAACCATCTCCGCGTCGATCCCGAGCTCCTTGGCGATGTCGCGGACCAGGTCGGCTCCGAGCGGGGCATTGATGTTGACCATCATCCCCTTCTTCATCATCAGATGCTTGACCAGGTCGTTCGCCTTGATCTCGAGCCGGTCGGCCAGCTCCTTGACCGTCACGCCTTCCGTCAGAGTCACTTTGCCTGTGGGTTTTTTGAAGTCCAGTATTTTCCCCGTGATGGGCGCGGCCTGTTTGCGGACGTCACGCCGGGTCGATGGAGCCGACTTCTTCGCGGCCGGCTCCTCTGTTTCAGTACCCTCGACCTGCTTGCGCGGGGCGAGCTCGCCCCCGAGCTCGTCGTCGAGGACGGCCTGGGCCGAGAACGGCCCCTTGGTGAAAATCTTCGTATCTTCTTCGGAAACGACGACGTTTCTCTTGCCGCGCTTCCCTGTGGTTTTCTTCTTCTCTGGCCGCTCTTCCTCGGAATCGGCCTTGCGGCGGCGGACTCCCGTGGCCGGCGGCGGCGCCGAGGCGGGCGGCGCTGCGCCCGGCGCGGGGCGGACGCCGGGACGAACCGGGCGCACAGGTCCGGCGGACGGCCGCGCAGCGGTGCCGGCCGGGCCGGCAGCCAGCGGCTGACCCTGTCCCTGGTAGTTGGGGCGGGTCGCCTGCGTCGTGCGGGCACGGGGGCCGGTCGGTCCAGTCGGACGGCGCGGAGGCGCCGGGCGGGCGGCCGCGGGTGCTGGCTCGGTACCGGCGGCGGGGGCTTCCGCCCCTTCCGCCCCTTCCGCGGCGGCCGGTTTTTTGGCCGATGGAGAAGTGACCTGCTCGCGCCGGATCGGCTTCGGCAGCGCCTTGACCTCGCGCGCAGCGCGTTCCTGCTCGAGAGCTTCCTGCTCGGCAGCCTCGATGAACTCGGGGATGATGGGAGCCGAGGACGACGGCTGCTCGGGAGCGGCCGGCTCTTCGCGGCGAGGCGGAGGAGCGATGATCGGCCGCGGAGGGCGGACGATCTTCTTCTTTTTCTGCTCCTCGGCCTGGACGGCCTTCTCGTCGCGGACGATCACCGTGCGGGGGCGATGAGCGAGCTTCTTCCCCTGCATGATCGCCACGATCACCTGGGAATCGAGGCTCGAATCGGGACCTTCGACCTCTACCCCGAGCGACTGAAGCTTGAAGATGAGATCCTTCTCCGAGGTTCTCATCTGCTTCGCGAGATCACTGACTTTGACTTTTGCCATCCACTAACTCCTCTGAAACCAGGACACCCATGCCGCAGTGCGGCCGATCAGGAACGATCCACGTCTTCGGTCGCCACCGGCTGCGGTTCCGTGGCGTCCTCCTCTACCGTGGACTCGTCGTCATCCACCGAAGCGTCCTCGTC
>JBHEOL010000296.1:0-6826 GCA_046261635.1 Thermoanaerobaculia bacterium
ATGCTGCGCGGTGCCATAGTCGAGGTCGCTCAGTTTACACGGAGTGAAACCCGGGTGCAACCGTTCTTGTGCATGCCACCCGTCGGGGCGCTTCCATGCGAAAGTTCCGCCCGCCTGGTTTAGTCCGGAGGGTCGATATCGAACCCGAGCTTCCGGTTGACCCACCACTCCATGTAACGGTTGCGTGACCGTGGAGAGAGGGCGCTCCCGGCGGTGCCGGTCATGACGAACGGGTCGACGATCGGGTTGATCTGCACGTTCGAGCCGGCGGTCGCCCAGTTCATCATGAACGGGTTGAAACGCACGGTCGTCTTCGAACCCCGGAGGTTGAACGAGAACAGCGGCCAGCCGTCCCGGAAGGGGTCGCCGGGCTGAGCTCGCTCCCCTTCCTCCGCCGCCTCCAGCAGGATCGAGCGGAGCGCCTCGCGTGAATAGTCGGGCGCCGCGCCGCTCGTCAAACCGTCATCCTGCGCGATCAGCGGCATCGCAGTGACCGCGGCCAGCAGCAGCCAGGCAATCCTCATGTCGGACTTTCCCCCTTCGAGGATACGATTCGAGCATCGTGCCGGTTTCGAACCAGGAGCGGCCCCCCGTTCGCGGAACGCCTCATGATGATGGAGAATGCCCGGGGTGAAAACCAGACTCGTCACGTTTCGGTCGACCGACGGCCTCCGTCTTCCGGGGCTCCTCTATGAGCCGGGCCGCCCCTCGCGCGAGGCCGCCATCTTTCTCCATGGCAACGGGGATTCTTCCGTCTTCTACTCGGCCCGCCGCACCAACGCCTTCGGCAAAGAGCTGACCCGACGCGGCATTTCGTGGTTCGCTTTCAACAACCGCGGAGCCCACCTGATCAAACGGCTCAACCGCCGGCGCGGCAGCCGCTCCGACTCGGTGACGGTCGGGATGACTTACGAGCTCGTGCGGGATTGCGTCCCCGACATCGAGGGAGCGATCGCCATGCTGAGGGAGGAGGGGTACCGCCGTTTCCACCTGGTCGGGCACTCCACCGGAGCGAACAAGATTGCGATCTTCAATCGGCGCCGCCCGCGCAACCGAGTCGCCCGATACGTCCTGCTCGCGCCCGGCGACGACGTCGGGATCTACTACGACACCCTCGGGGAGAAGCGTTTTCACCGCGCCCTCGAGACCGCCCGGAGCCGCGTCGAATCCGGGCGTGGACTCGAGCTCGCCCCTCCTTCGGTCTCTTTTTTCCCCATCTCGTGGATGTCGCTGCTCGACACGATCGACCCCGATGGCGACTACAACACGTTTCCCTTCCTCGAAACCATGAAAGGCCTCGCGCTCTCGCGCCGAACCCCTTTCCGTGATTTCCGGACGATCCGGAAGCCGACGCTCGCGCTCTACGGGGCGGAGGACGAGTTCTGTTTCGGCGACGTTCCACGCTGCGTCGGGATTCTCGAGGAGAAGTCGCGCGAACCGCGGCGATTCGAGACGGTCATCATCCCGGGAACCGATCACGGCTTTTCCGGCGAGGAACACCGCGCGGGGGCGATCGTCGCACGATTCCTCTCGGAGCGATCGCGATGATTCTCGAGCGCACCACGGTCGTCGACGCTCCGGCCGCAACCGTGTGGGCGTTCTTTTCCGACCCGGCGAATCTCGCGAAGATTACGCCGCCGTCGATGGGGTTTCAGATCGTCTCGTCGCCGGGCCGCACTCTTCAGGCCGGCGACCGGATCGACTACAGGATCCGCATCGGGGGACTGCCGGTCCGATGGCGGACCCTGATCTCTGGATGGGACCCTCCGCGCAGCTTCACCGACGAACAGGAAAAGGGTCCGTACCGGCGCTGGATCCACCACCACACCTTTCAGCCGATGGGCGATGGGAAGGTCCTCGTGACCGACCACGTCGACTACGAGCTTCCGTTCGGCATTCTCGGACGCCTGGCCGGCGGGTTCTGGGTGCGGCGGCAGCTCCGGAAGGTCTTCGACTACCGAAGCGAAATCATCCGCCGCCAGTTCGGCGCAGAGGAGGATCTCGGCTGACGATGCTCCGGTGAACCACGCTTGCACCGGCCGGTGCGGCTCGTGCACGGCACACCATCGAATGAAGAGAAGAGAAGGAGAATCATGATGCAACGAATGCGAATCCCTGTGCTGCTTCTCATCGCGGCCCTCGGCGCCGCGGGCTGCCGGACGATGCCGCCCGCATCTCCTGCGCCGGCTCCCCCGGCCGCCACTGCGGCGCCGACCGCTGCCGAGGCACGTGCTTTCGTCGACAGCGCGAACGCGGAGCTGTTCGACGCCAGCGCGATGGCTGGACGTGCCGCCTGGGTCGCGGCGAACTTCATCACCTACGACACCCAGCAGATCGCGGCCGCCGCCGACCAGCAAGCCGTCAGTCTCGCGGTCGATCTCGCCAAACAAGCCCAGCGCTTCGAGGGACTTCAGGTCGAACCGCAGACTCGGCGTCAGCTCGGCCTGATCAAGCTCGGACTCGTCGCCCCCTCCCCGGCGGACTCGGCGAAGGCCGAGGAGCTGTCACAGATCAAGGCGAAGCTCGAGGCGATGTACGGCGAAGGGAAGTACTGCCCGGGGAGCGCCACGGGCGATGATTGTCTCGACATCGGAGAGATCACGAAGATCTTCGCGGAAAGCCGCGACCCGAGGCAGCTCACGGATGTGTGGGAGGGATGGCGCCGGATCGCGATCCCGATGAAACCGCTCTACGCCCGCTTCGTCGAGTTGTCGAACCAGGGGGCGCGCGAGCTCGGCTACGCCGACACGGGAGCTCTCTGGCGTTCGAAGTACGACATGCCGCCGGACGATTTCGCCCGCGAAATGGACCGGCTCTGGCTGCAGGTCAAGCCGCTTTACGACTCACTTCACTGCTACGTCCGGGCGGAGTTGAACGAGGAGTACGGCGATCAGATCGTCCCGCTCGATCAGCCGATCCGCGCCGATCTCCTCGGAAACATCTGGGCGCAGGACTGGAGCAACATTTATCCGCTGGTGGCTCCGCCCGACGCGGATCCGGGTTACGACCTGACCCAGCGGCTGCAGGCGCGCAACATCGAAGCGCGCGAGATGGTCCGAATCGGCGAGCGGTTCTTCACCTCGCTCGGATTCGACCCGCTTCCCGAAACATTCTGGGAGCGCTCGCTCTTCACTCAGCCGCGGGACCGCGACGTGGTCTGCCACGCAAGCGCCTGGGACGTCGACAACATCAACGATCTCCGCATCAAGATGTGCATCGAGCCGACCGCCGAGGATTTCCGGACGGTCCATCACGAGCTCGGCCACAACTTCTACCAGCGCGCCTACAACGAGCTCCCGTTCGTCTACCGCGACAGCGCCAACGATGGGTTCCATGAAGCTCTCGGGGACGTGATCGCCCTGTCGGTGACTCCGGACTATCTCAAGCAGATCGGATTGATCGACCAGGTGCCGCCCGCTTCGAAAGACCTGGGCCTGCTCATGAAGGACGCGCTCGAGTCGATCGCGTTCCTCCCCTTCGGCCTTCTCATCGACAAGTGGCGATGGGCGGTGTTCGAGGGTGAGACCACCCCGGACGAATACAACCGCGCGTGGTGGGAGCTGCGCACCCGCTATCAGGGCATCACGCCCCCGGTCGCCCGCACCGCGACCGAGTTCGATCCCGGCGCGAAGTACCACATTCCGGGGAACACCCCGTACTCCCGTTACTTCCTCGCGCGAATCCTCCAATTCCAGTTCCATCGGTCGCTCTGCCAGACCGCTGGGTATGAAGGGCCGCTCAACCGCTGCTCGATCTACGGGAACGAGGCCGCCGGGAAGGCGCTTCGCGACATGATGGCTCTCGGCGCGAGCCGCCCCTGGCCGGACGCCCTCGAGGCAGTCACCGGGCAGCGGCAGATGGATGCGACCGCGATCATCGATTACTTCGCTCCGCTGAAGGTCTGGCTCGACCAGCAGAACCAGGGGAAACGCTGCGGCTGGTAGCCGTCCATTTCCACGCCAGCGAAAAGGCCGCGGATCGTTCCGCGGCCTTTTTTTTCTGCCTGTCCGGGCTGCCCGTTCCGTCTCAGCGACCGGGGCGCGAGTCATTCGAGCGGCTGATCTGCTCGACCGTCTCGCCGACAGCCTCGTCGCGCGAGGTCTCGAGCGCCAGATCCGCCTGGGCCACGATTCCGACGATCTCGCCCTTGTCGTCGACCACGAGAATCCGACGCACCTGCCGTTCGCTCATCATCCGAAAGACCCGCTCGAGCGGCTCGTTCTCGCGCACCGAGTGGGCCTCGGACGTCATCGCGTCGCTGACCCTGGCTTCGAGCGGATTCCGTCCGTTGGCGATCAGCCGGATCACGATGTCACGGTCGGTGATCATCCCGGCCACCTTGTTGTCCGGCCCGACGACCGGAAGCGCGCCACAATCGCACTCCACCATGAGCCTCGCGGCCTTCTCGATGTCGTCCTGCGGACTGACGGTCGATGGGTTCGCCGTCATCACTTGACGGAGCGTTTTGCTGCCGCTTTTTTCACGACTCGTGGGAATTGAAGCCTCACGATCGGTTCGTTCATTCATTCATCCACCTCCTGTTTTGGGGATGCACTGGTGGAGAGCAAGAGGTGTGCCCCGGAGGCGAAGTCATGCGGGCCGAAGTGGCAGAGGATCCTTTCCTCTGCCTGCCAAGCCGGGATAGCAGGCCGGGCGTATCAAGATCTCCAGGCAGAGGAAAGGATCCTCTGCCACTCTCACTTGAGGCGAAACGCGATCTGGTAAATCGGACGACCCTGTGCCTGATACTTCGCCTCGTAGTTCGTACGCGGAGGCTCGTGCACGATCTCCCCCGCTTCGATGGCGAACACATTCGCCATCACCGGAACCGCTTCCTCGAAGTATTCCTCGTGGTCGGTGACGTACCATCCCTCCCCTTCGGCGGCGAGGATCCGGCGCATCGCCTCGACCGCCGCCGGTCGGATGATTCTCCGTTTCCTCTCCCGCTTGCGCGGCCACGGATCGGGAAAGTAGATGTGAATCTCGCTCATCGATCCCGAAGGAAGCAGGTTCTGCATCACATCGAACGCGTCGTAGTTGATCGTCTTCACGTTCGGAAGAGCGTGCCGGACGATACGATCGACGATCACCCGGTGATAGTGCAGCGACTTCTCGATTCCGAGAAAGTTCTTCTCCGGGTGCGCCTTGCCGTGGTCGATCAGAAACCGCCCCTTGCCGGAGCCGATCTCGAGCACGACTGGATTCAGGTTGCCGAACAGCGCGAACAGATCGATGGGCGCACCTTCCCGCTCCCGGGGATTGATCCCGGCGCTTTCGAGGGTGACCAGGGGGGATGAGATCGTCTCGGGCGTCTGCATGGGTGGCATCGATGCATGAGAGGACGAGACCTCCACCGGATCGATGGATTCCGTTCTCGGAAGTGCTGAAGTCCCTTCCCCTCCGGATTGTTCCCGGTCTCGCCGCGGACCCCCCCCCGGCCGCAGCAGCGCGCCGCAACCTATAATCCGCTGGCATGGAGTGGATCCCCGTCATCGGGCTCGAAGTCCACGCGCGTCTGCGCACGCGAACGAAGCTGTTCTGCTCGTGCGAGACCTCGTTCGGGGCCGCGCCGAATACGCTCTGCTGCCCGATCTGCCTCGGATACCCCGGTTCGCTTCCAGTCATGAACCGGCACGCCGTCGACCTGGCGCTCGCCGCGGCCCTGGCCACCGGCTGCACGATCCGGCAATCGTCCCGTTTCGCGCGAAAGAACTATTTCTATCCCGATCTGCCGAAGGGTTATCAGATCACCCAGTACGACGAACCTCTCGCGTCCGGGGGACAGCTCGAGATCGCGGCCGGGGAGAGCAGCCGCACGATCCGGATTCTCCGCATTCACCTGGAGGAGGACGCGGGAAAGCTCCTGCACGAGCTCCCGGGAAAGGAGATGCCGCCCCGAAGCTCGCTCGTGGACCTCAACCGGGCCGGCACTCCCCTGATCGAGATCGTCTCCGAGCCGGACCTCGCTTCCGCGGAGGAAGCGGCGGAGTATGCCTCGATGCTGCGCCGGCTCCTCATGCACACGAACGTGTGTGACGGGAACATGGAGGAGGGATCGTTCCGCATCGACGCGAACATCTCCGTCCACCGCGAGGGCGAACCGCTCGGGACGCGAAGCGAGATCAAGAACCTCAATTCGTTCCGCTTTCTCTCGCGCGCGATCGAGTTCGAGATCGAGCGACAGACGCGCCTGGCCGAGAAGGGTGAGCCCGTCGTCCAGGAGACGCGCCTTTACGACGCGCTCGCGCGGGAAACCCGTCCGATGCGATCGAAGGAAGAGGCGCACGATTACCGCTATTTCCCGGAGCCCGACCTCCATCCCCTCGCCGTCGACCAGGCGTGGATCGAGACCATTCGCGGCGAGCTCCCCGAGCTCCCGGCGGCCCGTGCGAAGCGCTACGTGGCCGCCGGAGTTCCCCCCCGTGAGGCGGAAGTGCTGGCGGCGGACCCGGCGGTGGCCGGCTACTTCGATGCGGTCGTCGCGGCGGGAGCCCCGGCGGTGAAGGCGTCGAACTGGGTGCGGAACGAGGTCCTGCGGGCGGCACGAGAGCGGGGGATCGATCCCGCCTCCTCGCCTCTCACCCCGGCCAGGCTGGCAGCCCTGATCGGGCTCCTCGATCAGGGCCGGATCAGCGCCGGGGCCGGCAAGACGGTGTTCGAAGCGATGGCCGAATCCGAGGAGGAGCCGGAAGCGATCGTTCAGCGGCTCGGGCTCGAGCAGATCAGCGACCCGGCCGCCGTCCGGCTCGCCGCGGAACAGGTGCTCGCCGACTCCCCCGAGCAACTGGCCGGCTACCGGGCCGGCAAGACCCAGCTGCTCGGCTTC
>JBHEOL010000310.1:0-5117 GCA_046261635.1 Thermoanaerobaculia bacterium
GGCCCCGCGGTCCTCTTCTCTTCCCTCTCGGCCGGGCTGGGCTCGCTCCGTACCGAAAGGCCGGAGCGCCGCCGCGTGCTCGCGTGGCTGCTGCTTTCGTTCGCGGCCGTGGTGCTGCTGGCCTCCGCTTCTCGATGGGCCGTGGGGCGGGAGCTGATGCTCGCCATCAATGCAAACGCGATCCGTTATCCCGCACGGCTCGTTCCCCTCGGTGCGCTCCTGGTCGCCGGTCTCGCGGCGATCGGTCTCGACCGGGTACGGCGCGAACCGCTCTCGACGCGGGTCGGGATCACGCTCTCCATCGCGCTTCTCGGGGGGCTCCGGTTCCTCACCGTCGAGCCGATGACGGCGCCGACCACCGTGCTTCGTTTCGTGTTCTTTCTCGCGTGGATCGCGGGATTCGGTCTGGTCTTCGTCGCCTTCCCGCGCTGGCTCGTCTCGCGCGTCGGGCTCGGAGCTTTGACGCTCGTGCTGATCGCGGATCTACTGGCTGGCGGCCTGCCATTTCTCGAATCGCGCGCGCTGAGGACGAAGATCGAGCCGTGGGCCTCGGCGCTGAAGCCTCCCGGCAGCGTGGTCCGCGTCCGCGAGGCGGAGCCCGTGATCGCGGCTGCTCCCCGCGCGTGGCTTGCGGGCTACCTCAATCTCTACGGACGACACCTCGACGCATCGACTCCGGCCCCCGTGGTCGATCGCAGAGCCCTGGCGTTCCACGAAGCGATGATTGGCGGCGCGAGACAGGATCTCGTCGACGCGGCAGGTGTGAGGTGGGTGCTTTCATCGCGAAAAGCTCTCGGGGAGGGATACGTAAGGACGGGGGCAGCGCTGAGGCAGGTTCGTCTTTTCGAGAACCGCGGAGCGCTCCCTGCCGTCCAGCTCTGGCGGGGCGGGCGGCTGGCGGAGTCACGCGACGAAGCCCTGGCGCAACTGCTCTCGGGCGAGCTCGATCCGCGGCGTGAGCTCGTGCTCAGTCCCGGAACGGAGAACGGCGCCGGCATTGTGCTGGCGGAGGGGCGGATCGGAGGCGTGCCGGCATCGCTGTCACTCGATCACGATACGGCGCGGATCGAATACGAGGCTCCCGCGGACGGCATTCTGGTTCTCAATCAGCGGTGGGCGAGCGGATGGAGCGTGCGGGTGAACGGTCGTGCGGCCAGGCCGATGGTGGCCAACGGCTTGTTTCGCGCGGTTCAGGTTTCCGCGGGGCGGGGAGTGGTCGTGTGGAGTTATCGGCCGCGGCCGCTGCAGTTCGGAGCCGCGATCACACTGCTGTTCGTGATGTGCGTCACGGTTCGTTTCGTTTTCGTTCGCGTTAGTCCTTTCAGCAGGTGAAGTCAAGACTTCCATCGAAAGCAGAAGAGAGATACAAAGCATCTCTCGGTTCAATGCGCACACTTCATGTAGAATGCCGCGTTCCCTGAAAACGCAACTCCATCGAGGCAGGTTGATGTCGAGTATCGATGACCGACTCACGCAGATCATTCGTGAGCTCATCTCCAACGGAATCACACTGGAACAGGCAGTCGAAGCCTTCGAGGCCAAATATATCGGCGTCGCAATGGTCGAAAACCAGGGCAACGTCACGCGAGCCTCGCAGTTGCTCGGGGTCCATCGCAACACCATTCACAATAAGCTCCGGTCTCAGTCGCGCCTGAACGCTTATGTCGCGAAACTCAGGCCCGCGACAGCTTCATCGAAGAAGGGAAGCAAGGCGCGGAAGACCACGCGGAAATAGCCTGTCCCGCGTTTTGCAGACACGTCAGTCGTGAACGACACCCTTTCCCTATCAGACTCCATCCTCGCCCTGCTCGGGCGCAAGGGAAACCGCATCCTCTCGGTCGCCGAGATCCACGAGAGGCTCGGCGGAGACCACTCCCTGGACGCGGTCGAGCAGATCGTCGAGCGCCTCGAGCGCGAGGGGAAGATCGCCCCGGTGCGCGGCAAGCGCTACTCGCTTCTCGAGTTCACACCCTTTCGCTCGGGCCGTGTGCGCGTGGCGCCCGAGGGCTACGGGCTGATCTACGGTGAGGGCGATCTCCCCGACCTCTACATCGACCGCAGGAAGATGAAGGGGGCGATGAACGGCGACCTCGTCCTCGCCCGGACCGATTCGCGCGAACAGCGCTGGAAAACGATCCGCCAGCGGAACTACCTCGATGCCGAGCTCGTGCGCGTGCTCCAGCGCGAACATCTCACGGTCGTCGGACAGTTTCACGTGGGTGACCCTTCCTTCATCCGGCCCTTCGACGCGCGGCTCGACGAGGATCTCGAGGTCCTGCCGGGATCGACCATGGGCGCCCGCGACGGCGAAATGGTCAACGCGGAGATCGAGCGCTACCCCAGCGGGTCGACGCTCGGTGCCGCGCACGTGATCGAGACCCTCGGCATGCTCGGCGAGCCGGGCGTCGATATCGAGGTCGTCATCAGAAAGTTCCACCTCCTGCACGAGTTTCCGGACGACGTGCTCGCCGAGGCGGATTCGATTCCCCCGGAAGTCGATTCCGCGGAAGTGTCGCGGCGCCGCGACCTGCGCGACCACACGATCGTGACGATCGACGGCGAAACCGCCAAGGATTTCGACGATGCGATCGAGGTCTCCGAGCTTTCCAACGGCAATTTTCTCCTCGGAGTCCACATCGCGGACGTCTCGTACTACGTGAAGGAGGGCAGCCCGCTCGACCGTGAGGCTTTCGAGCGCGGGACCTCGGTCTACTTTCCAGGCCGTGCGGTCCCGATGCTTCCCGAGCGTCTTTCGAACGGTATCTGCTCGCTCAATCCTCAGGTCGACCGTCTCGTCTTCTCGGTCAACATCGAGATCGATCCGAAAGGCCGATTCGTCGACCGGCAGTTCTTCCGCTCGGTCCTCCGCACGCGGGAGAGGATGACCTACACCCAGGTCAACGACCTGCTGACCGCGCCGACCCCGGAACTCGAAGAGCGCTACAGGCCCCTGTTGGGCGATTTCGAGAGGATGCATCGCCTCTACGAGGTCCTTCGGCGACGGCGGGACGCCAGGGGATCGATCGATTTCGACCTTCCGGAGAGCGAAATCCTCCTCGGGGAGCTCGGCGAGATCGAGGCGATCCTTCCCTCCTCGCGCAACGTCGCTCATCGGATGATCGAGGAGTTCATGCTCGCCGCGAACGAGGTGGTCGCCGAGCACCTCCAGCTCGGCAATCACCCGTCGCTCTACCGCGTGCATATGCAGCCCGACCCCCAGAAGATCGAGGACCTGAAGAAAATCCTCGTCGACCTCGGTCATCGCCTGCGCGCCGATGCCGAGGCGCTCCGTCCGGGAGAGCTTCAGCGGGTGCTCAAGCAGGTCGAGGGAGCGCCGGAAGAGAGATTCATCACCGAGCTCGTTCTCCGCTCGATGAAGCGCGCTCTTTACTCGGAGGAAGGGCTCGGCCACTTTGCGCTCTCGCTCCAGTTCTACACGCACTTCACCTCGCCGATCCGCCGCTACCCCGACCTGGTCGTTCATCGAATGCTCGGCCACCTGCTCGAGTCGGGCGCGCTTTACGGCGAGCGGCTCGACCAGGTGAACGCCCGCCTCCCGGTCATCGCCTCCCAGTCGAGCGACCGGGAGAAGCGCGCCGAGGAAGCCGAGCGCGAAGTCATCGAATGGAAGAAGGTGATCTTCATGCGCGACCGCGTCGGCGAGCGGTTCAGCGGGCGCATCACCGGGGTGATGGCCTTCGGACTCTTCGTGGAGCTCGAGGAGGTCTTCGTTCAGGGTCTGGTCCCGATCTCGACGATCGGCGGTGACTTCTGGAGCTTCGTCGATCGGGAACACCGCCTCCAGGGGGAGAGCTCGGGACGCGAGTTCCGCCTCGGCGATTCCGTGATGGTGGAGGTGTTCGACGTGGACGAGGAGCGCCGGCAGATCGGGTTCCGCCTCGTGGAGGCCCGCGGGGAGGTGGTGGGCGAGCGGGACGCCCGCCCGCAGGGGCGCCCGAAGAGGTGACTCCGGCAGCCGGGACTTCATGTAGAATCTCCCCCGGGGGATAGTTATCTATGAGTAATACGGGCGGGGCTTCGTCGAAGATCAGGGATCTGGTCCACGCGCGGGTAGAGCTCGAAAAGCGGCTGCAGGCAGAGCCGGCCGAGCCGAGCGAGAAGGCGATCGCGGAGTACGAGCGGGTTTACGGCCGTCTTCAGCGGAATCTGGCGCACCTTTTCGGAGAGGCCGAGGACGAGCAGGACCGCGTGACGATCATGCTCGAGCTGATCCGGATTCTCGAGAACAAGCTCGTCTACCTCCAGAACTTCGCCATCGATCCGACTTCCGACAACCGGATGTTCGCCACACTCGTGGATCGCTTCATCGAGGAACTTTCGAGAAGCGGAAGTCCGGTTCTGACTCCTCTCGAGTCGACCTACTATCGCGCGATCGCGGCGCTCTACGCCGGCGACCGGATCGGCGCGCGGCAGGGGTTCTCGGCGGCGTGCTCCTCGGAAGAGTCGGATGAGGCGAACGACATCAAGTACAAGTCGTACGTGATCCTCGGCAACCTCTCGCACGAGGAGCACGACTACGAGGGAGCTCGGGAGCTCCACGACGCCTCGATCCGCTACTCGAACAACGACAACGTGACTGCGCAGGCATTCGCGTTCAAGGCCCTCAACAGCTATGCGCTTCGCGAGTTCGACGAGGCGCTCGAGATGTTCGAGCGCTCGCTCGAGTTGTTCGACCGCCACGCGCCTCTGTTCAACTCGTATTTCCACCGGAATGCGCTTCTCTTCTGCGGAGCGATTCACTACGACCGGAAAAACTACGCCGCCGCCGGCGATTACTACGGCCGGGTGCTTCGCGAGGTCGAGGAGAGCTCCTACGACTACTTCGACGCGCTCGGGCAGCTCGGAAGGATGGCGTATCTGAGCGGGCGATTCGATGAGGCGGCCACGCAGTTCGACCGAGCGATCGAGTGCCACCGCTTCGGCGACAATGAGGCGCTCATGGACACGTATTTCTGGCTGGCGAAGACCCGGATCCGGCAGAACAGGCTCGACGAGGCGAAGAGCTGGCTCGAGAAAGTGACCTCTTCGGCGATCCGCTACGAGAACAAGCCGAAGGCGATGGAGCTCCTGCAGAAGGTCGGCTGAGAAGCGGTCAT
>JBHEOL010000311.1:0-11514 GCA_046261635.1 Thermoanaerobaculia bacterium
AGAGAACTGCCGAGCGGCGAACGAACGTCACGGTAATGAACCTCGGCAGGACGCCCGCCACGCTCGAAGTCGAGCTGCGCGACAGCGGCGGAAGCCGGCTCGACTCGATGCTCTTCTCTCTGGATGCTGGCGAGATCGCGCCGGTGATTCCATTGATCGATCGACTCGCGGAGGACGCTGCCGGCCTCGTCATCCTGGTGAGAGCGCTTACCCCCGGAGCCGAGTTCTTCGCCTACAGCTCCACGGTTGACCGTCGAACGGGCGCTCCGCTGTTCCAATCGCCCCGCTGAACCACGCACGACTCCGCCACGATTGCCTCGGTCAGCCTCGCCAGTGTCTCCGCCCCGGTGCCCTCCGACAGGAGCAGCTCGATTCCCGAACGGTTCCTGACCGCAAGGGCCTCGAGAACGGTCTCGCTTCCCACCCGGATGCGAAACTCGAAAGGCCGGAGGGACTTCATCACCCTGGCAGGTGGCATCGCTTCCGTCTGGTCTCCGGTGACAGGGCCGTTCGTAGGCACTTCGACCGGCTGATCGAGAAGGGGGCGAAGGGAGAGCGGATCTGCGTTCAGGCAGCCGTGTTCGAGAACGGCGATGACACCTTCCATCGCCACCAGAGTCCGAGCGCCCGCAGAGGCGATCAGGCCCGGTGCGTAGGGAACGTCGCCTTCCGTGCTCCGGACGGGATCCGCGCAGAGAATCCGATTCTCGAGCCTCTGCTTCCGACCGATGTACGACAACGTCACCGATCGCTCGGGCCTCTCCGGAAGGAAGCAAACGACGAGGATACCGTCGCGCGTCTGCCCGATCCGGCGTGCACGGCCGGCGCGTTGCATCATCTTCACCGACGTCCAGGGAAGGTCGTAATGAATGACGGTCCCGGCCGCCTGCAGGTCGAGACCTTCCGAAGCCAGATCGGTGAGGACGAGCAGATCGATCGACCTCGCGCGGAACTGGCCGAGAATCTCCTGCATCGTCGACCGCTCCCCCCCGGCATCGAGAACGACAGCGGATGTGATCAGTGCGCATCGCGTGCGCGACCTCAATCCGCGGTGAAGAGCGGCGGCCGTCGCCCGGGAGCGCGTGAACAGGATGGCCGGCGCAGGCGACTCGGACTCGAGAAGTACCGAAAGCCGTTTCTGCTTATCGTCCTCGACCGAGCCGACCAGGGCGATCAGCCGGTCCAGCTTCTCCGTCTCTTCGAGCAGCACGAGCTCGACCGCACCTCGGGTCCCGGCTTCCAGAAACGCCGAGGGGAAAAGGAGCTCCTGAAAGTATTCGCGATCCTCTGGATGGAATAGCTGATCGAAGTTCCGCCGCCTCATGGAGAACCCGCGAACGGCCGATTCGGATGCCCTTCGGCAAAACCGCCTCTGACGGCCCAGCGAGTCGAGGAGGGCTGGAAGGCTGGAGTCGAGACGGCTCATCAGGAAGGATCGGAGTAGAGAGGGGTCTCCTTCGAGCAGGGGAAATTCGAGATCGCGAATCGCCGCGACGATTTCCGATCGACGCCGCTGGGTGTAGCGAGCGACCGTCCGGCGGGAGCCGGGAAAACGGATGCTCTCGATCTTTTCGGTCCTCCTGAGCGCGGCAAGCGCGACGATCGACCGGATGGCACGCTCATCATTCCGCTCGAAGGCAACGTCGATCGAGGCGACCCCTTTCATTGCGAACGCATCGTCGCGAAAAGCGAGTCTGAGCAGAGTGAGGAGGTCCTCCTCCCGATTCCAGATCGGCGTAGCGGTGATCAGAAGAAGAGCGCGACCGACGCTCCAGCGCGCCAGGGCTCGCCAGCGCCGCGTGGAAGGATTCCTGAACCGGTGCGCCTCATCGACCACCAGCAGCGCGGGCTGGACCACGGGCTGATCGACCGCGCCGAGCGCATCGTGCGTTAGGACCGGCGCGTCGACCCCGAAGCGCGCGAGACATCCGGACCACGCCGGGACGAGCGGCGCGGGGACGACGAGGTGAACGCTCCAACCGTTGCGATGGAGCTCCCGCGCCGCCGCGGCCGCCGTGAAGGATTTCCCCATCCCCACCCCGTCGAGGAGGAGCGCGCCCCCGTACCGCGTCAGGAGAGAAACGAGCCGGCGCGCGCCAAACTGCTGATGAGGAAAAAGGGGGGCGGGAGGGGGGAAACGAAGCGGAGGAAGCGTCGCGCCCCTGGCGTGGGCCAGCCAGTCCCCGGCTCGCCGGAGGCTCACCCTGCCCGCTCCGCCAGAAACTCCGCCAGGATCTCGAGCTCCGGGGGCGATACGGCATAGAGGCGGGCGATCTCACGGTCCAGATTCTCCTCGGACTCCGGCCGATGACTGCAGGTGCGCGCGAGCGCCGCGAACTTCCGAAGCTCGTCCGTAGACCCGGGTGACGGAAGGGCCGCGACCGTCCGGCCGAAGTATCTGAAGTGGCGGTCCTTCGCGCGATCGGCGGCGGCGACCAGCAGAGCTCCGGCGATCGTCGAGTTGAGAAGCGCCGCCACGCCCCAGGCGAGCTGCTCGTCGCCGACCGCAACGGTGTACGTCGTCTGGTTGGGAACGAGAGGGACGCTTTCGCCTTCGATGATCCTGCTCGGAGGAAGGACGGCCGCGGTCATTCTCCGCGAGACGTCCTTCCAGACGACCTTGCATCGATCGAAACCGGCAGGGCGCGCGATCCGGAACGATCCGGGCTGCAGGCCGCGCCAGTCCTCCCATTGCTCGACCCATTCGCGCCGTTTCTCGGGCCACAGCATCCAGACCGAATCTCCAGCGTTCCACCGCTGAACGTCGCGGCCTCTCGTCGATCGAACGACCGCGTCGAGCGGCATCATCAGGCCGTCCACGTTCGCGGCCTTCGGGTGCCCGATCAGCCGGACATCGTCGACGAAAAAAGCAGCATTGGCGCCGGTACGGACTCCCATGGCCGGCCTTCCAACCACGCTCTCGAACCGAGGGAACCGCCGGCGGATGCGATCGAGCAGTTCAGCCGGCGCTCGCCGCACCAGCATCCAGGGCCCTCCATCGCTGCCGAGCCTCCGCTGCGGCATCGCGAAGGGTTCGCCGCCATCGACGATCCGGATCCCCCCCGGACTCCCTCCTTTTTCCACGACGACGCCGAAAGGGAATGTGTCGGCTTCGAACAACTCTCTGGACTCGTCACTCCAGTCGTGAAGTGCAACGACTCTGGTGGTATGGACGAGCTGTCTGCGAAACGAGGAAGCGTAGCCGGCTGTGGCGAACTTCACGGGAACCAGCATGCCGACCACGCCTCCCTTCGCCGTCAGCTGGAGGCTACGCTCGAAGAACGCGATGGAAAGATCTGCCTGCGGGATCCCGCGCCCGGCCGCTCCGCGCCCGAACGTTCGATATCTCTCGGCGAGCGCCCGGCGAAGCGTCGGCTCGATCCTGGCCGAGCGAACCCAGGGAGGGTTTCCGAGGACGATGTCGAAGCCTCCGCTTTCGAGGACGTGCGCGAAGTGGAGATCGGCGGCAAAAAAGCCCAGCTCTCCCCGCTCGATTCTCTCTTTCTGCTGCAAGGCCTCGTCGATTCGATCGCGAAGCGCGCCGGCTTCAGCTGACTGGTGGAGGGCGCCGGAGCGGAAGAGCTGCTTCTGCTCGATCGCGCGTGATCGTTCCTCCAGCCGCCGCGCATGGCTGGCGAGAAGCCGTCCGGCCAGATCGATGTCCGACTTGCGCAGTTCGCTGCAGATGGCCGACTTTTCCGCGGGCGCGCACCCACGGTAGCGATCGAGCGTTCGCGAGCGCGCTCGCAGCTCCAGAGCCCACTCCCGAAACAGCTCCGGACCCGACGCCGCGAAGAGATCGATCGGGCCCAGCAGGGAGTTTCCCTGGAGGATATTGCGATCGAGATTCGGCAGCGGGTCGATTTCGAGCGGATCTCCGTGCCACGCGGAAACGATCGAGAGCCAGATTCTGAGCTCGCAGAGCCGAACCGCCTCCGGCTTGAGGTCGACTCCGAACAGTGCCTTTGCGGCGATTCGCCTGCGGAGCTCACACGGCTGTCCGGGGCGGTCTGCCAGTGCGTTCCGAAGTCGCTCGACGGCCTGCATCGCCGCCAGAAGGAACGCCCCCGATCCGCAGGCGGGATCGAGGATTCTCACAGTCCGGAGACGGGCGAGCAGGGCGCGTCGGTCGAGTTTCGACAGACCAGCCGGATCGCCGCACCTCCATGACGAGAGCGAGGCCTCGAGCTTCCGGTCGCCCGCTGCAAGCCAGCTGTCGAGAGACTGTGAAGTCAGGATGTCGACGACGGTGCGGGGCGTATAGAAGCTCCCGCTCGCGAGCCTCTCGTCGTCGGCCATCAGCGATTCGAATACGCGCCCGAGCATTTCGGGATCGATGTGGGCCCCGGCTTCATCATCTTCCTCGACGGTGAACTGGTAGCGGTCGAAGCGATCGAGGATCATCTCCTCGAGCAGCCCGTCGTCGATCCTGATCGCCGGGTGGCGCTTCTCGAAGCGGCTCGGCTCGAAAAGGCCGCCGTTCAGGTAGGGAATCCGCCCGAGCCGCCTCGCAAATCGATCGCGCATCGACATCGGAGTGTTGAGACAGCCGAAGAACAAAGGAAGCAGCAATCCCGAAAAGAGCCCTTCCTTCCGGCTCAGGTGCACTCGGGTGAGGTCTCTCAGGAAGAAGCGGTTTCCGTCGAGCCATCCTTTCTGCTGGATGAAAGACAGGAAGAGGACTCTGGACAGGATCAGAAGCGCTTCGTCGGAGGTCTCGCGCCCGTCTTCCTCCGGATGAAGCCTCTGCAGTTCGCGCGTCAGACTCTCCACTCCGGCCCTGAATCCGAGAAAGAACCGCCGGCCGACGCTCTCCTTCTCGAACGTGCGCGCGAGGCGGGCCATCAGATCGGCCATTCCCATTCCGGGCCGCCGCTCCATCAGCTCGAGACGTGACAGCGACTCGGCGCGGGGGGCCTCGGGATCGATGTCGAGCCGGCGGACCCGCCGAGCCGGATCGAGACCGAATATCGAAATCCGCATCGTATGGGTCTCGATGTACAAGATGATGAACTGGACGACCGAGTTCCACAGGTTCAGCTCGTTCATCAGCTTCTCGAGCGATCCCCGATCCGCCGTTCCCTCCCCCACGATGAGATCGATCGCACCGAAATGAGATGCCCTGAACAGGCGCACATCGGGAATCGGCGTAATCTGCACTCCTCTTCTCACCCAGGAGTCGAGCGGAAGCGGCTGAAGGACGACGTCGTAACCGAGGAGGGAGAGAACCTCCGACAGGCCGGACGCGTCACGGCAGCCTCGGATGGCCTCAGACAGAGTCATCGGCCTCCCCTGCTACACTACGCGGCTGGAGATGCGCTTCCCCTGGAACTACTCGAAGAGGTTCGTTGCCGGGGCCGTATTCGGGTTGTACATGGCCCACCTCCTCTTCTTTCTGAACCCTCAGATCGAGATCGACCCGGTCCGGCTGATCATCGTCACGGTCCTCTATGCGATCCTCTGCGGATTGATTTTCGGGTCGATTCTGTGGGGATTCCGAGCGCTGCGAGTTCGGATATTCGGACGTCCCGGAGAAGTTGGTGACGGTGCCTATCACCCGCACGGGTTCGGTTTCGTCGTCGCCTCGGCATTCCTTTCCGGACTCGTTTACTGGAGCCACCTCGGCCTTCTCAGGATTTACCTTCCGCGGGGGGCAGTGAGAATCCTCTCGAAGGCGACGGTCGTCATCGGGGTGGCCGCCGTGCTTCTCTTCATCCTCTGGCTTTTCGAAAAGAACGCGGGACGCAAGCTCTCGCGCATCCTCTACGCCACGGGTGCCGGGCTCATTCTTCTTTCCCTCGTCTTCCTCTATGTGCGGAGAGAGGGTTACCGCGACGACCTCCGCCCTCCGGTCGCTTCGGCCGTCACGGTTGGCCAGAGCACGCCGGTCTCGCTCATCGCGATCCGGGATCTCCCCTACGACTGGGTCGTCACGATCCGCGGCGAGGGGGGATTGCCCTTCCTGTCGGCGATGGCCGACGAGGGGCTCCTCGCACGCGTGGAGCCCTTCCGCACGACGAGCCCCAAGGCAATCTGGGCGTCTCTGAACACGGGCAAGCTGCCGTACCGTCATGGAGTCACAGGGCGGTTCTCCTATCGGACTCCGCTCAATCGACCCGGGGAGGCCTTCCTTCTCGTTCCCATGGGAGTCGGGTTCAAGGGATGGGGACTCGTTCCACCGGTCGAGAGGATCTCGGCGCAGCTTCCCTCCGGGAACGCCACTCCCTTCTGGGGGGTGTTCGAGCGCATGAGCTCCTCGGTCGAGGTTCGCGGCTGGCGAAGCGGAGCGAAGGAAGAGGAGTCGATGCGGATCGACGAATCCGGGCCCGTCGATGAGTTCGAACGAACGGTAACCAGCCTGGTGCCGGGCCTCGCGGAAGCTCTGATCGCGGCAGTGAGAGTGGATGTCCACAGGATCCACAGCGCGAAAGGGAGTGGCACGGACCTGACCGCGATCGACCTCGAATCGCTCGACAGATCGATCGAAATCCTCGATATCGAGGGGAACCGCCTGCCCGCCCGACACACGCGCGAGGGGGAGATCATCCGGAGTCTGTTGTCGCTTCTCGATCGCGAGATCGAAGCGTTCCATGAAAGCCGGACGATACGCGGCATCCTCCTCGTCGTTTCGCCCTCGGCTCCCGAACCTCCGGTTCTTCCGGGGAGTGTCCCGGGGCTGTTCCGGGCGTTCGGGGAAGCGCAGGACCCCGGGGTGGATGACGGGCTGCTGATCCTGAGCGGCGGAGGGGTCATCTCGCGCAACCTCTTTTCGGAAGTGGAAGTCGTCGACGTCGTCCCGACGCTGCTGTTTGCGGCAGGTCTCCCGATCGCCCGCGACATGGATGGAAGGATCATCACCGAGGCGTTCACGGACGAATTCGTCCGCACGAATCCGCTGTCGATGATTCAGTCCTACGAGGAGGCCGCGGAACTCCGGCCGCCTGACCAGCCACGCGCGAATCAAGGCTGACTCCACGTTTCGCTCGCGCGGTCGTAGCGGATCATCCGCACCCGGCCCGTCGCCCCGGTGACACGGACCATGGCGACTCCTTCAGTCTCATCCGTCAGGAAAATCGATCCTGCGGTCCCCCCACCGTTGGGACCGAACGAGCAGAGCTTCGACGCGTTGAAGCGGACCGGCGAGGCCTCCGGAGGGAGGACCTTCTTCGTCTCGGGATCCCGGACAGGGAACTCCGGAAGGGCGATTCGAACGCTCGCGCCTGGAGAAAGAACCTCGTGCCATGGGCCCGCCCGGCGATCGACCCCCTTCTTGATGTCGTCGTTACGGACTCCATCGCCGTCGAGATCGTCGTAGAGGGCGTACATCCACTCTCCCTGCTGTTGCTGGAACCGAATCGCGGAGTTCGCGCCTCGAGCGATCGCGCGGCTGCGGCCGAGCCGAATCGCGGATCTGATCTCGCTCACCGCTCCGCGCAGTTCGGCCCGGCGGGCGATGGATCGGAGGGCTGGAACGGAGACGGCCACGAGGGTTCCGACCAGGGCCAGTACCGTCAGAATCTCGAGCGTGGAAAAACCCCGGCGATTTTCGGGCATGCGAACCTCATGGCTTCGTGGGACATCTCGAGGGGGGCCGCCCCCGAAAGGGCGGCCCCGGGTGGTGGGAGGCGCTTACTCGCGCGCCTTGCTGGAGGGCTTGCGGGGCATCCTTACTTCGACGACGAGCGTCGTCTTCCCCTCGACCGTCAGGTAGGGGGCGAGGCGCTCGAACGTCCGGTCGCCGATCCCCTTGACCTGCATCAGATCGGTCGTCTTCTTGAAGGGACCGTTCTGTTCGCGATGGGCGACCACGGCGGCCGCGGTCTTTTCGCCGATGCCGGGAAGGAACGCGATCTCGGCAGCAGAGGCGGTATTGACGTTGACGACCCCGAGCGGCTTTTCAGCCGGGGTCTGGCCAGCGGCGGTCGCCGCGACCAGGGTGAAGATGAAGAGTGCGATGGAGATGAGAAGGGACTTTCTCATGATGGTCAGCTTTCCTCCTTTTCTTTTTCGTGGTTGAAATGAAAACCGGCTTGAACCTGGACTGGACCTGTTGAACCCACACCAACACGGTCCCGAAGGTGCGACTGCTTGCTGTCTCCGGACATCACCTCCTTTCGCCACCTGATGGTTCAAGCGTTCGGCCGAGGAGGCCTGCCGAGGTCAAGTCGTTTCGGATGAAGTGGATGGAGCGGAAGGGAGTGACGAGCAAGCCGTCAAGAGATTTTGCGGCAAGGGTCGCGATGCAAGATTTCTTGACGTTGACTCCCCTGCCGGGCATGGCGACGGCGGGAGAGATCCTCCGCCACTTGCGCCGCGGGTCCGGGTGCTATACTCGCTTTCTGGAAACCGGTATGAAGGAAAAGCGCGACGTCTACCGCTTCGTCCACATCACACCCCGCAGGATTTTCGAGCAACTCGACCAGTACGTGGTTGGTCAGCGCCGCGCGAAGGAAGTCCTCGCGATCGCGTCCTACAACCACCTCAAGAGAATCGAGTACCTCCGCTTCGCCGGCGAGTCTTCCATCCACAAGTCCAACGTCCTGATGATCGGCCCGTCCGGGGCGGGAAAGACCTATCTGGCGCGGACGCTCGCGAAGATTCTGCAAGTCCCGTTCGCCTACAACGATGCGACCGCGTTCACCGAGGCGGGTTATTACGGAGAGGACGTCGAGGTCGCGATCGGAAGGCTTCTCTACTCGACCAACCAGGACGTGGGAGCCGCTGAAACCGGGATCGTCTTCATCGACGAGATCGACAAGATCGCGCGCCGCTCCGGGGGCAACCGCACCGGCGCCGGCTCGCGGGACATCGGTGGCGAAGGCGTCCAGCAGTCCCTGCTCAAGATCCTCGAGGGGGAGAAGATCTTCGTCCCTCTGAACGTCACCGCACACTGGAACAAGTACGACTACGTCGAGATCGACATTTCCAACATTTTGTTCATCTGCTCCGGCTCGTTCTCGGACCTGGGCGATAAGGGGGAAGAGAAGTCGATCGGTTTCTTCACCAGCGGATCGTCGCACACGCCCGAGGTGGCGACGGAAGCACTGGTGAAGTACGGTTTTCTGCCCGAGCTTCTGGGAAGGCTGCCGGTGCGGGTCCACCTGGACGCACTTTCCGCCGACGATCTCGTGACGATCCTGACTGAACCGAAAGAGGCCCTGATCCCGGAGTACCAGCGGCTCTGCGCGCTGGATCAGCTCCAGCTCGAGTTCTCGGGCGATGCACTCTACGCAATCGCCAACGCGGCCCTCCGACAGGGACTGGGAGCCCGCGGGCTTCGCGGCATTCTCGAGCGCGTTCTGCACCCGGTGCTGTTCCAGGGGCCCGAGAGAGCAGGCGAGCGGATCGTCGTCCAGGAAGCCGACGTGCTGAACGCCATTCGCCAGGAGAAAGAGTGACCCTCGACCGTCTTCCCATTCGTTACCGCCCCGCCTGCGACTGTGATCTCACCGCCATGGTCGGCATGAACGGTCTTCTCCCGAAGGAAGATCGCTACCCGGTTCCCGTCCTCGCATACATTCAGAATCAGCGCACGTGCAGGACCTTCGTCGCCGAATCAGAGGGAATCGTCGGCGTGGTGATCGCCCACAAGCTTCGTGGACAGACTGGCGAGATCCTCCTTTTCGACGTCGACCGGGAATGGCTGGCCACGGAGATCGCGCCGGCGCTGTTCATCCGGGCGGAGAGCTGGCTGCGCGATCAGGGTGCCCGTTCGGTTTTCGTGGAGGCCGCCGACGGCTCTGGCCAGTCCCAGCTTTGTCTGGAGCTCGGCTATTTTCTCCGCGAGGAACCGGAAACCGGGGGGATGGAACCGAGCCGCCTGCTGCTGCGCAAGATCTTCCCCTGACGGCCGCCCCGCGTTCGCGTGGTAATCTTCCCGCGATGCGGACGGTCGGGATTTCCGCGAAAGTCGCCTCGGCGGAGGCGCTCGAGCTCGCCGGCACCACCGCCCGCGAGCTCAGCGCGCGTGGTTATGGCATCGCGTTCGATGAAGACACGGGCGAGGTTCTGGGCGATCCAGGCCGGGCGTGGCCATCCAGGGCCGAGCTCGCGGAGCAGTCGGATCTGCTGATCACGTTCGGCGGGGACGGAACCCTTCTCTCGGTCGCGCGCTATGCTCCCGCACGCGTTCCGATCATCGGCGTGAACATGGGGACGCTCGGCTTCCTCACCGAGATCAGGCTCGAAGAGTTCAGGCAAGTGCTCGACGACGTTCTCGGAGGCGAGTACCTCGCCGAGCAGCGCGTGACGTTCGACGTGTCGGCGACCGACTCGGAGTCCGAGCGCTCGTACAGAGTCCTCAATGACGCGGTAATCAACAAGGGTGCGCTCGCGCGGATCATCGAAATGTCGGTCGAGGTCGGCGGGCAGTTCGTCTCGAGCTACCGCGCCGACGGAATGATCGTCTCGACTCCCACCGGCTCGACTGCTTACAACCTCTCCGCCGGAGGGCCGATCATCTATCCCACGATGAATGCCGTCGTGCTGACACCGATCTGCCCTCACATGCTCAGCAACCGGCCGATCGTCCTGCCGGACTACCTGAGGATCGATATCACCATCGTCAGCCCGTCGCCCGAGGTCTATCTCACCCTCGATGGCCAGGAAGGGATTCCCATCGCGGAAGGCACTCTGGTCAGCGTCCACAAGTCCGATCGCACGGTCGCTCTGGTACAGTCACCGAACAAGAACTACTTCGACGTCCTGCGGGGAAAGCTGAAGTGGGGAGAAGGCCGGTGAGGTTTCGCGAGCCAGCCTGATCCCGGAAGCTCAGGAGACTCAATGAAGGGAGTAACCCTCACAATCCTCATGTCGCTCGCGGTCACAGCCTGTTCTTCGACGACTCCCGTCGTGGAGGACCAGGTTCTCGTGATCCGGAATGCCACGCTTCTCGCGGGCGCCGCACTCGAGCGGCTCGAGACGAGCTCTATCGTCATCCGGGACGGGCGGATCGCCTGGATCGGCGCGGACTCCTCCCTTCCCGACTGGGCGGCGAACGGGGAAGCCATCGACGCCTCGGGCATGACCGTTCTACCCGGGCTCGTCGACGCTCACGCCCACATCGCCGGGCTCGGAGCTTCGCTCGACACGGTCGACCTGGTCGCTGCGTCCTCCTACGACGAAGTCATCGGGCGCATTGTCGACGATTCCAGCGACAAGCCCTCCGGTGAATGGATCCTCGGGCGCGGATGGGATCAGAACGACTGGCCCGTCAAGGAGTTCCCAGACGCGGCCACGCTCGATCGAGCGATCGGCAACCGCCCCGTGTGGGTCGTCCGGATCGACGGCCACGCAGGTCTGGCGAGTACCGCCGCGATGAGAGCGGCCAGGATTTCGGCGCAGACCCCCGACCCACCGGGCGGAAGAATTCTCAGGAACCCGGACGGCACACCGACGGGAGTTTTCATCGACACGGCGATGGACCTGATCGATTCGATCGTCCCGCCGCCGTCCCGCACGGTCCGCCGGAACCGGATCCGCGACGCGGCGCGCGAGATCGCCTCCAAGGGCTTG
>JBHEOL010000283.1:0-12283 GCA_046261635.1 Thermoanaerobaculia bacterium
GAAGGACAAGGCGCTTCCGTTCTCCCTCAGCCTGAAGTTCAAGAAGTCCGAGGTCGAGAAGGGCGAGGTCATCGCCGCGCTGCGGGCTGTGCTCGAGCGCCTCGAGTCGGAGGAGGAGTAAAGACAAGCCAGAAGCCAGAAACCAGAAGCCAGAAAAAAGGGCAGAGGGACAACGCAGAGGGACGCACCCGATCCGATTTCCCTTGAGCCCCCCCCGTGACTTAACATAATATATCTTATGGGACTCTGTGGAAAACCATCCAAGATGGCTTCCCCGACCCTCCCACGCCTCTCGTCCTAACCCGCCCGTGATCCCTTCGCGCTCCTGGCTCCTGCCTTTGACTTGTCTTCTGGTTTCTGGCTTCTGGTTTCTGGCTTTAGAATGACCCTCCGCACATGCCCATCCTTTCTCGGTACATCTTCCGCGAGCTGCTGCCCCCAACGCTCCTCGGTTTCGGCTTCTACACCTTCATCATCCTGATGAGGGACCTGTTCGACTTCGCAGAGATCATCATCAAGAGGTCCCTTCCTCTCTCGACCGTCCTCGAGCTCCTCGCGCTCTCCCTTCCCAACATCACGGTCCTGACCGTCCCGATGGCCCTTCTGGTCGGCATCCTGGTCGCCGTGGGTCGTCTCTCCGCCGACTCCGAGATCATCGCCATGCAGGCCTCCGGACAGAGCCCGCTGGCGATCTACCGCCCGATCTTCTTGTTCTCGGTGGCGGTTTTCCTCCTCAATTTCGCCCTGATGACCTGGGTCCTTCCAATCGGTAACGCCGCCCTCCAGGAGCGCCGCGTCGAGTTGTTCACCTCGGCGATCGAGAAAGAGGTCCAGCCGCGCGTCTTCTTCAACGACAACGGCCGGCGCGTCATCTACGTCAATGACATCGACGGCGCCACCGGGCGCTGGCAGGGCATCTTCCTGGCCGAATCGAGCGGCGGCCAGCAGCGCATCGTCATCGCTGAGAGTGGCGAGTTGCTCTCGACCGAAGGGACCCGCCAGGTGTGGCTCAATCTCGAGCGCGCCCAGACCCATGTCGTCTCCACCGGGAAGAGCGACCGCTACGACCTGAATCGAAACGCCTCCCAGAGAATCCTCCTGATCGACCCTGCCTCCATCCCCCTGGAGCCGAAATCGAGGGCCAAGTCCCTCAAAGAGCTCGACCTGCGCGGCCTATGGGCCAAGCTCCAGGAATCGCGGAGCCGCGGAGATGCGCTCGACGAGCGGTTCGTCAAGGTGGAGCTTCACCTGAGGTTCGCCATTCCGTTCGCCTGCATCGCCTTTGGAATCATCGGTTTACCCCTCGGGGTCACCAACCGGAGAGGCGGCAAAAGCTCAGGCTTTTCTTTAAGTATCGGAATTATCCTCCTCTACTACATCCTGCTGAGCACGGGCGAGGATTTCGCGCGTTCGGGGAAGGTGCCACCGGTGGTCGGGATGTGGCTGGCGAACGCCATCCTGATCGGAAGCGGCCTCTGGCTGATGCGCAAGAGCAGCGTCAGCCGGCGGCCCGGAGCGTGGTGGGCGCGGTTCGCCGGCCTTGGGGTCAGGTTTGCCCGAAGGCGGAAGGTCAGTGAGGAGGTTCGGCGCGAGGGGTCGATTCTGCAGCGCCTCGACATCCCGTTTCCGAACACTCTCGACCGGTACGTGATCCGAGAGTTCGGCAAACTCCTCCTCCTGGTCCTCGCAGCGACGGCAACGCTGTTCATCGTGGTCGATCTGACCGATACGGTGGATGACATCAACGCGAATGCGGTCCCGTTCGAGGTCGTGGCATCGTATTACCGCTACCTGCTGCTGCAGGTGATGAACCTGGTTCTGCCGATCTCGGTTCTGATTGCGACCCTGATCACGTTCGGGGCGCTCTCGAAGAACAATGAGGTGACGGCGATCAAGGCGAACGGGGTTTCGCTGTACCGGATCGCGCTGCCCGTGGTGGCGATCGCCCTGGTGGTCGCGATCTTTTCCTACTTCTTTCAGGACTTCGTCCTCCCCTACTCGAACCAGCGCGTGGCGGAGCTCCGTTCACGGATCAAGGGGCGAGTCACTCCGAGCGCGGTCAGCGAAGACGAGCGCCAGTGGGTCTTCGGCAAAGGGCGGTACATCTTCAGCTTCCTCGCCTACGAGGACCGGACGAAGTCGCTCTCGGACGTCC
Organism: Thermoanaerobaculia bacterium; assembly: GCA_046261635.1. Classification (GTDB taxonomy): domain Bacteria; phylum Acidobacteriota; class Thermoanaerobaculia; order Gp7-AA8; family Gp7-AA8; genus JBHEPS01. Next base: position 2,156 of record JBHEOL010000283.1, read on the forward strand.
AGGTGCTGGAGTTCCATCCGGAGGAGTTCCGGATGACACGTCGGATCGCGGCCGAGGAAGCACGTTTCGACGGGACGGGGTGGGTGTTCTTCAACGGCTGGATGCGCTCGTTCGGAGACGACGGAGGCTCGTCCTACACGCCGATCGAACGGCCAGTGCGGCTCCACTACACCGAGCGCCCGGCCTACTTCCAGGTCGAGGCGAAGCTTCCCGACCAGATGACCTGGAGCGAATTGCGGCGCTACGTCACGAATCTCAAGCGTCTCGGCTACGCGGCTCACGAGCCGACCGTGCGCCTGTGGGAGAAGACTTCGTGGCCCTTCATCAGCGTCATCATGGCTCTGATCGCCCTCCCGTTCTCGTTCAAGATGGGAAAACGGGGCGCCATGTACGGAATCGGGATCGCGCTTTTCCTCGCCTTCGTCTACTGGGTCCTGTTCGGCCTCTTCACCAAACTGGGAGAAGTCGGAAGTCTCCCGGCCGTGCTGGCTGCCTGGAGCGCCAATATCCTCTTCGGCCTGGCGGCCATCTACCTGTTCCTGCGAGTCGAGACATAGGGGGGGCTCTTGTGGCAGAGGATCCTTTCCTCTGCCTTGGGCCACGTGCGCGACGTGCACCGCGGAGCGGAGCCAGCGGAGGAAAAGATCCTCCGCCACCGTACGAAAAAAGGGGAACCTCAAGGCTCCCCTTTTCCGGATCCAGTTGCCGAAGCTAGAGCGCGTTGGCGATGCGCGTGTCGAGGCCCTTCCACTTGTGAAGGTACTCCTTCCGCTCGCGCTTGAACTTCTCGACGAGGCCCTCGTACTCCTCGACGCGCCCCTGCCTCTCGTAAAGCCGGCGAGGCTGCAGGTATTCGGTGTCGTCGAGGTCCGGAACGGATTTCGCGACCAGGTAACCAAAATCGGGGTCTTTTTCCCACTCGATCGTCTCCTCGGCAATGGCCTTCACGATCGCGGAGGATTGCTGGATCCGGACTTTCTTGGAGCGCTCGTCCCCATCCTCGCCACCGATCCGTCCGGTGTTCATCAGGTAGACGTCCATGGGCGACCCTTCAAACAGCTCGAGGAAGCGATTCCCCTGCTGCGCGTGAAGGAGCGGGAAAAACGGGTTCGTGCCTGGGACGCGAAGCGATTTGCCCGCCTCCGATGCGCCCCCAGCCGAGGTTCCCTTCGTCTCTCCGAGCATGAAGAACGCCGCGGCATGCGGGCCTTCGAGCTTGGCGACTGCCGGGATGATGTTGTCGTTCTTGTTCAGAATCAACAGGAAGTCGGCCTTGTCGATCTTCCGTGCATCGAGGCTTCCCGCGACGTCGGCCATCCGGATGACCGCGCGCCCGTTCTTGGTGTAGGACGTGTCGAAGTAATCGATCTTCCCGCTGCCGTCCTGGGAGACATTTTCGAGAAAGGCATGGGGGGAAGCACACGCGTGGAAAATGGTCGGCTCGTCCGCAGGGTTGAGGCCGAAGGTCTTGGCGAAACAGCCATTCTCAGTAGCGACGACCTTTCCGCCCGGCATCAGGGCGACGAAGTCGTCCTGCACGGGAGAAGAGTCGTTTTGCTTGGTGAAGGTGGTCGTGGTCTTGCCGGTGCCCGAGAGGCCGACGATCAGCCCAACGCGGCTCTCACCGTTGACCGGAATGACCTTGCAGCCTGCGTGAAGGCCGAGACCACCCTGCTCGAAAACGAGCTTGTTCCACATCCGCAGCCCGCCCTTTTTCGACTCTCCGAAGTAATCGGAATTGAAGACGCGGGTCACATAGCCGTCGAGATCGACGGCGATCAGACGGTTCTCGGGATATCCCTGAGCCTCGAGGTTGGGGGTGTAGATGACCGTGAGTTTCGGCTCGAAGTTCTCGAGCTCCTTCTCGGTCGCCGGGTAGTAGAGGTGCTGCTGCATGCCGGCGATGTTGGCGTTGCGGCGCTCAATGAGGAGGCGGGCCGGAACCCGGAAGACGGGATCGTTCCCGATGAACCCGTCGATGACGATCATCTCCTGTTTGCGGATGTAATCATCCTGGAGCTTTGCGATCCTCTCGTACTCGTCGCGGGTGATGGTTTGATCCGAATGGCTCGACGGGTCATCCGTGGCGATGAAGGTCGAGAGCTTCGAGCGCGAGACCACCCGGGTCGCCACGTTGTAGTTGTTGAACTCGGTCTTCCGAGCGTTGGGCATTTCTGCCGTCATCCGTTTCAGTTCCTCATGGGAGGGGTTCCAGATGACCGATTTCGGCTGGACCGGGAGCGTCTTGGATGCCGATACGATGTCTGTCATGTCGTTCCTCTTCGTCGAAGGATGGTTTTGAGTCGAGGGAGCGACCGGAGGCCGCTCGGATGCTGCGAAGCCGGCTCGGGGGGCCCAGGGTCAGACCCCAGAACGCCGGTAGGTGAATAGTTTACACGATCCGAGAAGCGGAGGAGCCGTCCCTCCGCCTGTGTAAGCTCGATTGCGAGGGGCGTTCCGCGCGGCCGGGACGGCGGCCCCCCCTCGTTTGCGCCTGCTACAATGCGTCGCGCCATGGGCAAACCTGATCGCCGGCCCGCCGCCGGCGAGCCGCATCCAACGATCGTCGAAGCACGACGAGTCCTCGAGGTCGAGGCCGCGGCGATTCTCGGCCTGCTCGACTCGATCGACGAAACGTTCGTCCGCGCAACCGAGGCGATTCAGCAGGCCCGGGGGCGCGTGATCACCATGGGGATGGGGAAATCCGGGATCATCTGCAAGAAGATCAGCTCCACCCTCGCTTCTACGGGAACGCCCTCGTTCTTTCTCCATCCCGCCGAGGCCACGCACGGCGATCTGGGCATGATCGTGAGCGGCGACGTCATTCTCGCGATCTCGAACTCAGGCGAGACCGAGGAGATTCTCCGCATCCTTCCCTCCATCAAGCGGATCGGCGCCCAGGTCATCGCGATCACCGGACATCCCGGCTCCACCCTCGCCCGCCACGCCGATTTCCATCTCTCGGCCGCCATCTCGCGCGAGGCGTGCCCGCTCGGTCTCGCTCCAACCGCATCGACGACTGCGACCCTCGCCCTCGGCGACGCTCTCGCCATGTCGCTCCTCTCTGCCCGCGGCTTCCGGGAGGAGGATTTCGCAAACCTCCACCCCGGCGGGAAACTCGGCAAGCGCTTCCTCAAGGTCAGGGACCTCATGCACGGTGGCGAGCAGGTTCCCCGCGTCGATCTCGACACTTCGATGCAGGACGTCATCTACGAGATGTCGCGCAAGGGTTTCGGGATCACCGCGGTCGTGACATCCGCCGGGGAGCTGAAAGGCGTCATCTCCGACGGGGATCTCCGCCGCCTCTTTCAGCAGGACCAGCAGACCCTGCGTCGGACGGCGGGCGATTCGATGAAGCCCCATCCCACCACCATCGACGGCAACCAACTCGCTTCGGCCGCCCTGCAGATGATGGAACAGCGGAAGATCACCTCGCTTTTCGTCGTCGATGCGGCGGGCCAACTCGACGGCATCATTCACATCCACGATCTTTGGGGGCTTGAACTGTTTTGAGCGAACTGGGCTCGACCATCGTTCCCGTAGTACTCCATTTCCGCGGCGGGCGAACCGAACGCGTGTTCGCTCCTCCGGAGATCGATTCTCACCGGCAGACCGTCGTGGTCCAGCAAGAGGACGGCTCGGCTGTCGAGGTCGCTTTCGCAGACCTCAAGGCCGTCTTCTTTCTCGCCACCGGCGACACGCCCGCTTTACCTCCCTCGGGCAGCACGCTTGCGGTCGAGTTCGTCGACGGCGAGCTCATCCGAGGAATCACCAGCGGCTACAACCCCTCGGGGAGCGGCTTCTACCTCTTTCCTCACGATCGGAGCAAAAACGACCGCGTTTTTGTTGTCAACTCGGCAGTCGTTTCCATCGACGTCGAGAAGCTCTGACCCCCAACAGGGGTCGTACTCCGGGAGGAACGGTTTTGAAATCGATACTGGTTCTGTCGCTGGCCCTCGTGGCCAGCGTTTCCTTCGCCGCCGGTAACGCGGCAATCGAACGATCCCTCGAGGTCACCGCCGGCCAGCAGGCCGACTTCGTCCAGAAATTCACGCCCAAGGGATTCACCCGAGAGAGGATCGAGAAGGGGTCGGTCGTTTTCGGCGAAGCGCCCAGGATGCGGTGGACGTACGCGAGTCCGGAGGAGAAGCTGTTCGTGTTCGACGGCTCCACCTCGTGGCTGTACGCGCCGGCGGACCGCCAGGTCATGGTCGCACGGCTGACGGAGGAAGACCGGAAAGGGCTGCCGTTCGTCATCCTTTCCGACTCCAAGGCTTTGCGGGCTTCGTACGAAGTCCGCGAAACGGCGTCGAACGGTCTGGTGACGACTTCCCTGACGCCCAGAACGACGGCCGCGCTGGTTCGCAATCTCGTGGTGGTGACGGACGCCCGGGACGGCCGTCCGAGGAGGATCGAGTACATCGACCGCCAGGGAAACCGGACGGTTTTCGAGTTCGCGAATTATCGCCCTGCCACGATCGGCGCCGCGACGTTCCGGTTCGACCCTCCTCCTGGAGTCGAAGTCGTTCGCCAGTAGCTGCCGGATGATTCCTATCGGAAATCGAGAGGTATAGAGAGAAATGGCTCAGGAGTTTTCGTTCGACGTGGTGTCGAAAACGGACATGCAGGAAGTGACGAACGCGATTCAGCAGGCGAAGCGCGAGCTGTCGACGCGGTTCGATTTCAAGGGAAGCAAGAGCGAGATCGATCTGACCGGAGAAGAGATCGTTCTGCTCTCGGACGACAAGCAGAAGCTCAAGAGCGTCCGCGACATCCTCGAAGACAAGCTCGTCAAGCGGAAAGTCTCGCTGAAGGCGATGGACTACCAGACGGTGGAAGACGCCTCGATGGGGACTGTGCGCCAGCGGGCAAAGATCGTCCAGGGGATCGAGACCGACAAGGCGAAAGAGATCGTCCGCGCCATCAAGGACGCCAAGATCAAGGTGCAGGCCTCGATCCAGGGCGACCAGGTCCGCGTGACCGGCAAGACCAAGGACGAGCTTCAGCGGGCCATCGGGTTGATCAAAGAGAAGGACTTCGCCATTCCGCTCCAGTTCGTGAACTATCGCGGGTGAATGCGTCTTTCCACATGAGCATGAATCGGATATTCTTGGCCTCGTGAGCACGCCCGGAACGCGCGTTCCCCCACCCGGGGCCGGCTCTCTTCGCCCTGAGCAGTTCCTCGATCTGATCGCACCAAAACTCGAGAGGGTCGAAGCCGAGTTGCGCCGTCAGTTCACCTCGCCGGTCCGGACAGTCCGGGAGGTGGGGGACCATATTCTCGACGGCGGCGGAAAACGCCTCCGCCCCGCCCTGCTCCTTCTCGTCTCCGACATGCTCGGTTACGAGGGGGATCTGGACGTCACCCTCGCCGGAGTGATCGAGATGATCCACACGGCGAGCCTCGTCCACGACGACATCATCGACGACGCCGAGGTCCGAAGGGGAAAGACCTCGATCAACTACCGCTGGGGCAATTACCTGACCGTCCTGGTGGGCGATTATCTGTATGTCCGGGCCCTCGACACGGCCCTGGAAGCCCGCAGCCTCGAGATCCTCAAGACGCTCTCCTCGGCCACGATCCGCATGACCGAAGGGGAAATCCTCGGCTTCGAGCTCAATGGCCGCCCCGACATTACCCGCGAGGATTACTTCGACGTCGCCGAGCGGAAGACGGCCGCCATGTTCGGCGCCGCATGCCGCATCCCCGGCCTCCTGGTTCAGCATCCGGCAGAGGAGCGGCTCGAGGAGTACGGGCGCAACCTGGGCATTTGCTTCCAGCTGGTCGACGACGTGCTCGATTACACCTCCTCGACGGCGATCCTCGGCAAACCTGTCCTTTCCGACCTCCGGGAGGGAAAAATCACCCTCCCCTTGATTCTCTCCCGCCCCAGGGCGACCGAAGCCGAGCGGCGGCTGATCGATCGCGTCGTCACCGAAAAGGATTTCGGCTCGACCGACCCTCAGGAGCTCGTCGCCATCGCCAACCGCTACGACGCCATCGAACAGACCCGCGATATCGCTCGCGACTACGCTTCCCGGGCTCGCGAAGCACTCGCTCCTTTTCCAGCCACAGCCTCGCGCAAGGGACTCGAATTCGCGCTCGACTTCGTTCTGAGCCGCGAGCGCTAGGGAACGCAAGTTCCCTTGCCGCAAATAAGATCTTGACGCCCTCTGCGCGCATTACCTAAAATAAGCTCGGTCGGGACTTTTCTCGACAACCTGGGAAAGGGTGGGGATGGGATGCAGCGGATCCAGGTAAAACCTTCACAGTCGGTCCAGCGCGGCCGTCTTCTCTCCGCAATCCGAACCTATCTGCCAGGGGCCTGGTTCAGCCCCAGCTCCAGCGAGCTCGTATCGCTCTACCGCATCCGCTACCGGATGGCCCTCGAAGATGCGAAATACGACGCCGCCCTCATCTTCCTGAACAAGATTCTCGAGGTCGATCCCGTCAACGCCGAGGCGAAGCTCTGCCTGGCCGAGCTCTATCATCGGTACCTTGGAGACCTCGGCCTTGCCGTCGAGCATTACAACAAGGTCATTCGCCTCACCGCCGGAATGCCCCAGGACCAGATCCACCGGCGCGCGCGCACCAGCCTTACCGAGATCCTCGATCTCCTGAGCTGACAGGCGCCTCCACTTCCTCGGATTCCTCCACGCAATCGCGCCCCCCTTCCCCTTCCCTGCCGATCCCTTCGACCGTGACGGGGAGCCGCCCGGGAGCGCACCGCGCCCCTCTCGCCACCTCGAGCGCTCCCCTCTGCGAATCCTCCGAGAGTCCGAACGAGAAAATCGTCCGTGTCGGCCGCAGCTCCCTGACGTCCCACGGAGAGCCGAGGACGATCAGCACGTCCGGCTGGCGATCGAGGATCGTGGCGGTCGACGCGATCAGCTTTCCGTGTCCCCGGTTGTGAATCGCGGCCACCCATTTCCCCTCGACTCCCCGGATCCGTGCCGCCATCGCCACGGCACTCCGCTCAATCTGGCCATCCTCCGGAGAGAAAGGGATGGTGATCTGCCTGCCGCGGAAAGCCCGACTGAGCTCGCCGGCGGGACCCGTATAGAGATCCTCGCCCGGATCCACGGTCGTCGGCCCTCCGATCGCGGTGAGTGCGCGTCTCGTAATCTCGAGCGCGAGGTTGGGATCCGTACGACACAGCGGCGCATCCATGGCGGCGGTCTTGATTCGGGCCACCCGGCGGACAGAAGTCTCGACTCGCGCCCGCGTCAGCCTGCCCGATTGGATCGCATCGAGAATGGCCCGGTAAACTGGTTCCCGATAACGCCGGGCCACGACCAGAACCATGTCCGCTCCGGCCTCGATCGCCCGCACCGCGAGCTCCCCCGGCTCCTTGGTCCCGAATCCAGGCATGTCGAGGACGTCGGTCACGACGAGCCCGTCGTACTCGAGCTCCTCACGCAGAAGACCCGTGATCAGTCCTTTCGAAAGCGTCGCAGGAACCCCCTCCTCCCCCGGCCAGCCAGCGTAGCTGGCGTGGGCCGTCATCACGCCGGCCACACCATTGCTGAGGGCGGCGACGAATGGTCTGAGGTCCGCGGCACGAAGCTCCTTTTCTCCGAGACCGACGACGGAACGGGAACGGTGAGTGTCGGTCTGGGCCCCTCCCTGTCCCGGGAAGTGCTTGGCGATCGCGGCAACGCCCGACGAACCGAGACCGGCGATCACTGCCCCTCCCAGGAGATTGACCACATCCGGATCGCTTCCAAACGAGCGCGTACCGAGCGGGGATCCGGGCCGCGCGAGATCGAGCACGGGTGCAAACACAGTGTTGACTCCGATCGTGCGGAGCGCGCATCCGGTATGAGCACCGGCCCGGCGTGCGAGATCGCGATCGCCGGTTGCTCCGAGCGCCATGGCGCCCGGCAGGGTCGCCGGATCGAATCGGATCACGCTCCCCCCCTCCTGGTCGACGGCGATGAGTGGAGCGAGGGAGGGCTCGGGCGCCAGCGAGCGGATCCTGGCCGTCAACGCAGCGGCACGCTCCGGATGCTCGAGGGTGGAACGGTAGGCGATGAGCAGGCCGACCGACCGGTCACCGACCCAGAGGTCCAGCTCATCCGCGCCCTGGACGGCATCGAGACCCACACCGATCAGCTGCCCGGCGAGTTTTTCCGGCGGGAGGGGGTGCGGGAACTGGGCCGCCATCGCGGAGCCGACAGCGAGAGCGGAGGCCAGCACCAGCCTGAAGGGTTTCGGGCACATCGGGAGAAATCGTAACAGGGAGACTTCAAATAATGGAGAGGTCGTTCTGGAGGCGCTCTCCGGGGCATCGCCTCTCCACCCGTTTTTGAAGTAGACTTTCGACCATCAATCGCTGGAAAAGAAGGTGATCGCATGTCTCTGCAGGGAGAAATCCGCTCAACGAGCGTCCAGGAGAGTGGCAGCGCTCTTCGATCCATCCTGATCTCGTTCGCCATCACGCTCGTATCGCTATTCGGATTCGCCGAGTCGGCGCTGGCGCAGATCGTCGTCAACACCACGGCGGACTATGCAATCGTCGATCCGGACGCGAATCAAACCGTGACCTCCCTGCGGGAGGGTCTCCAGAACTCATTCAACTTTTGCGACGGGCCGTGTACGATCATTTTCAACATCACGACGGACGATCCAGGGTATGACGGGACGACCTTCACGATCACCCTGGACAAGGCACTCGGAGCGCTTCCGCCGCTCCCGCAGTCCGACCTGTATATCGACGGGACATCCCAAGCCACATTCCTCAAGTTCGACTCGAACCCGAACGGGCCGGAGATCGTCATCGATGGTTCACAGCTCGATGCCCCCGCCCATGGATTCGAGATCAACGACATGAGCAATTGCACGATCGACCATCTCGTGATCCAGGGCTTCCCCGGTCACGGGATTCTGATCATCGGGGGGCTCAATTTTACGAGCAATAACGCGATCTTCAGAAGCTACATCGGAACCAACGCCCAGGGAAGCGGGGCTGCTCCTAATGCCGGCGACGGAATTCACCTCACGAGCTTCGTGACGAGTACCCGTATCTTCAACAACCTCATCAGCGGGAACACGGGATACGGCGTCTATGCCGGACTCTTGTCCGGGGACAACCTGATCGACGGGAACGCCATCGGGGCCGACGCCTCGCTCTTGCTGCCTCTCGGAAACGGCCTGGGCGGAATCTACCTCGACTCTCCGTACAACAGGGTCGGCTTCGACGCGTTTCGGATCGGCAAGGCCAGTACAGAAACGGCCAATCTGCCGATGCGCTCGCGTCCGATCGGACGGGACGAGGCAGAACAGCCCTCCGTCGGAATCCTGACTCACGCTCCAATTTTTCCCGGCGGGAACGTCATCGCCTTCAACAACGGCCCCGGAGTGCTCCTCGATAACGGAGCACAGAACAATACCATCTACGGGAATCTGATCCGCGAGAATACGAAAGAAGGGGTCCTCGTCACCGACTCAGCCCTCGGCGGCAACACCATCACCGAGAACGACATCCTCCTGAACGGAGCGCTCGGAGTCGACCTCGGTGGCACGGTTGCCGGCGGCGATGGCGAGACTGCGAACGACGGGTTTAGTGGCGCTGGGCCCAATGACCTTGCGGACTACCCGATCATCACCTCCGCCGTTTACGACGGATCCACCAACACTACGACGATCCAAGGTACGTACCAGGACTCGAACTACCCGCAGTCGGTGAGGATCGAAGTCTTCTCGAACGATGCCCCGGACCCGAGCGATTTCGGCGAAGGAGAGTCCTATCTCGGCTTCGATGATATCCTCATTACAGGGTTCCCCGACGTCTGGACCTACGTCCACACCGGCGATCTCAGCGGGATGTTCGCCACCGCGAACGCAACCCTGCAGAACGGCTCCACCTCGGAATTCAGCGAAGCGGTTCTCGTTCAATCGCTCGACGTCGGAATCGTCAAGACCGGCCCGGCTACCGTCATCGCGGGGCAGCCGATCACCTATACGTTGACGGCCACGAACTATGGCCCTGTGACCGGCGGAGCGGTCACGGTGACCGATCCGCTCCCAGGAGTCGGCTTCATGTCGGTCGGCTTCGTCAGCACGACCAACAACAGCTGGGTCTGCGGCGAGTCGCCAGCAGGGACCGTCACGTGCACGGCCACGGC
>JBHEOL010000284.1:0-6268 GCA_046261635.1 Thermoanaerobaculia bacterium
CTTTCAGGGTGTCACCGAGGAGACGCGCCGCCATTTCCAAGGCGGAAAGTTGGGGCCAGGTCTGGGAAAACAACTTTTCGATGACCAAGGGGCGGGAGGCGAAGCGGCTTTGCACCGAACCCGTGCTTCGTTAACCATGAGAAAAGTTGGGACTTCCTCTCGAAAAACAACAACCTCTCGCCAGGGTTTCGGCGTCTCCAAAGCCTGAGCTACTTGCATGGATCGTGGCGAACGCGGCTGATCCGCCTCACGTAAGTGGATCGCACTCGAGCGACACGTAAAAAGGCCGCTTGAGACCTTCGTTAGGCGAAAAGTTGCTTTTACAGACCTGGCCCCAACTTTTCCCGCTTGGCCTGAAGCGGGCAATCGTATCGATCGTCGTTGCGGGAAGGGCCTTTCGGCGGGAGTTCTCCGGAATTCCCGAGCAGACCCTCCAGTGGGAGTGGGACGGGCGCGACGCCTGGGGCCGCGTCGTCCGCGGACGTCAGCGGGTGACGGTCGCCCGGACATTCATTTACGACGCTGCGTACGCTCGCCCGCGCGGCGGCGGCCTCTCGTTCGGGGAACTTTCCGCGACCGCGACCCCCATCGGGTCCGCGCGTGGCGAATTCGAAACGATTCAGACCTGGACCGGCATGCTTGGTGCGGCGACTGTCGCGCCTACGGCTTTGGGTTCATGGACCCTTTCGGGACAGCATCATTACGACACGAGCTCGCGCGAGCTCAATATAGGGATCGGAACGCGGGCTGGCGGGCTCGAGGCAAAAGTCGTCCGCCGTTCGCAATCGCTCTTCTTTTCTCAGTCCCGCAACGCTGAGGTCGCGCCGGACGGGTCGCTCATCGTCACGACACAAGGTGAGGTTTGGAGACTCGCCGTGGACGGAACGAGAACTCATCTCGCGGGGAACCCCTATTCCCTGGAAAGCGGCGAGGGGATCCCGGCGACGAACGCGGTACTCCGGGACGTGAGCGATCTCGCAATCTCCTCGACCGGTGCCATTTACGTCGCGGAGAGGTACGGCTTCCGTGTCCGCCGAATCGATCCCGACGGGAGGATCTGGACGGTCGCCGGGACTGGCGAGGAAGCGGCGGAGCGGCGTGATGGCGAAGGCGGCCCGGCGAGGGCGGCGCGACTCAAGCAAACTCTCTCGCTGGCGCTGGGGCCGGACGGCTCGCTTTACCTCGGCATGGATCACGTACTTCGGAAGGTGAGTCCTTCCGGGATCATCACCACGATCATCGGAGGCTCAGCCGGAAGTCTGGCGGATGGGATCCCCGCATCGGGCGGGCATACCAGCGCCGTGTGGGGGATCGCGGTCGCCGGCGACGGTACGATCTACTATTCGGATACCCTCCGGCACCTCATTCGTGCAATTGGTCCGGACGGAATCGTGCGCACGATCGCCGGCAACGGACAGTCGCTCTCGAAATTGGCTGCAACGTCGGCGTTGACGGGCGATGTCGATCCGTTGGCCGCCAGTCTCGATAACCCGATGGGAGTCGCAATCGCCGCTGACGGCTCTGTCTACTTCGGCGACCGGAACTGTTTCTGGCCCTCCTGCAATCCCTCCGGCCCGTTTGGATCCATCTCCATGATCCGGCGGATCACGCCGGAAGGAACGCTCGCCTTTGTCTCGGGTCCGGCTCGGAATAGTGGCGGCTGGGATATCAAGCCGACGGACGGTATTCAATACAAGGCCGTGCAGGGCCTCGCCTTTGCGCCGTCGGGCGCGCTGTTCATCGTGAGTCCCTATAACTCGTCCATCAGCAAGCTCGATTCGGCGTTCCCTGGCTTCGATTCGGGATCAATCACCCTGCCGGATTCCTCCGGTTCGCTCGTGTACGTGTTCGACGGCGACGGCCGCCATCTCGCGACGCGAGATGCTCTGTTCGGGTCAACCCGCGCCGAGTTCCGATACGATTCCGCGGGACGTCTCACCGCGATCGTCGATGAGAGCGGTCGCGCCACCACGATCGATCGCGCCGGCGATCTACCGACCGCGATCATCTCTCCCGGCGGAAAGCAGACGCAGCTCGGCTGGGATGCGAACGGCATGCTGCAGACCATCACGGCGCCGGGCGGGCGAATCACTTCGTTCACGTATACCGCGGACGGGTTGATGCGAACGATGACCGACCCCCGCGGAGGCGTCGCGCGGTTCGATTACGACGCCAACGGGCGGCTGATCCGGGATACCGACGCGGCGGGCGGCGCGAAGTCGCTGACCCTCAGTGAATTCGAAGGTGGATTCGAAGTGACGCTCACCGATGCTCTCGACCGGCCAACGCGATATCAGGTCGGCGAAAGCTTCGACGGCAGGGATTATCACGCGACGATGAGCCCGTCGGGCCTCTCGACGCAGGTCCTCCGTGCGCCATCCGAGACGACCGTCGATTCGCCGGACGGAACGCGGCTGCGCCTCACGAACGCGCCGGATCCTCTTTTCGGCATGATGGCGCCGCAGCAGAGTGCAGAGATCACCACGCCGCTGGGGAACCGATGGAGTCATTGGTTCGCCCGATCGTACGAGGGCGAGGTCGGCTCGATCACGAAGGTATTCGACCAGGTATTGATCAACCCCTTCGGCTACTGGACGAGCGAGCTCGTCATGTCGACGCGAACGCGGACTACGCGGTCCGGTGCTGACAGGACGACGCGCGAAGTGTTCGATGACCGAGCGCGCCTCACCGAGCTTCAAGTCGCCGGGATCACGCCGACGACGTTCGCCTGGACGTCTCGGGGGAAACTCGGCAGCGTGAGCCAGGGCGGCCGAACGTACACGTTCGAATGGAGTGCTGCGGACGAGCTCGTGTCGGTGACCGATCCCCTCGGACGGAACGTGGGATTCACCTACGACAGCGCCGGCCGGGTCGTCCAGCAGACGCTTTCGGACGGGCGGGTGATCGGCTTCGCGTACGACCTCAATGACAACCTCATCGCCCTCACTCCGCCGGGACGGCCGGCGCACGGGTTCGACTACTCGACCGTGGATCTGGAGACCGCGTACCGTCCGCCGGCGGTCGCGGGGTCCGGCACGACCGCGACGCGGTACGAGTACAACCTGGCGCGCGACCTCATGAAGGTGATCCGTCCTGACGGGGCCGAGATCGGGCTCGGCTACGACGCCGGCGGACGGCTGGCGTCGCTCTCGACCCCGCGCGGAGCGTACCGCTACGCGTACGACTCCGGCGGCAATCTCGAATCCCTCGTGGCGCCCGAGGGGATGACGCTCGAGTACGGCTGGGACGGATTTCTCCCGACGCACGTCCGCTGGAGCGGTGCGGTGTCGGGCGAGGTCTCGTGGGTCTACGACGAGTTCAGGGTCGCAATCGAGAGAGTCAACGGAGTCTCCATCTCGTTCGGCTACGAGCTCGATCTGCTCCTCGCGAGAGCAGGAGACATGACGATCCAGCGCGACCCTGCCAACGGACGGATCACGGGAACGACTCTTCGCCGGCTCGTGGACGCATACGGATACGACGCCGACGGACGCCTTTCGAGTTACGTGATGCGGGACGCGGGGACCGAGGCGCTGCGCCTCGAGTACGCACGCGACGCGGTCGGACGGATCGTCGAGAAACGGGAAAGCCGGTACGGCGTCACGCTGGTCGAGCGGTACGAGTACGACGTCGCCGGGCGCCTCTGGAACGTCTACCGGAACGGCGTGCTCGAGGCGACCTACGCGTACAACGCGAACGGGAACCGCCTCTCGAAGACGACGCCATCCGGCGTCGAGACGGGGACGTACGACGACCAGGACCGGATGCTGAGCTACGCCAACGCGACGTACACGTATACGGCGAACGGCGAGCTGCGGACGAAAACCGACGCGTCCGGCACGACGACGTACGACTACGACGTCCTCGGAAACCTGTGGCGCGTGGATCTTCCGGACGGGACAGTGATCGAGTACGTCATCGACGGGCAGAACCGGCGGGTGGGGAAGAAGGTGAACGGAGTCCTCGAGCGTGGCTGGCTCTACTCGGACCAACTCAACCCGATCGCGGAGCTGGACGGGGCGGGGAACGTGGTCTCACGCTTCGTGTACGGCACGCGGGCGAACGTCCCGAACTTCATGATCCGCGGCGCCGTGACCTACAGGGTCGTGTCGGATCATCTCGGGTCAGTGAAGTACGTGATCGACGTGGCGACCGGCGCGATCGCTCAGGCGATTGTGTATGACGAGTTCGGGAGAATTCTGCAAGACACGAATCCCGGTTTACAGCCGTTTGCTTTCGCCGGTGGAGTCTTCGATCGGGAGATAGAACTCGTCCGTTTCGGAGCCAGAGACTATGAGCCAGCCATGGGCCGGTGGACGGCAAAGGATCCAAGTCTCTTCGCGGGCGGAGATACGAACCTGTACGGCTATACGTTCAACGACCCAGTAAACTTCATCGATCGTGAGGGTAGGCAGGCGCAGTCAGCCACCTCAGTTGCTGCGCAAACCGCTGTCGAGTTGGGGATGGCGCTTGGCACGATGATCAGCAACTGGGCCGAGATGGTTTGGGTCAACACTGTCGGTGTTGATCCGTATTATCACTGCATGGCGAACTGCCAAGCGTCGCGGATCGGGTTCATGGGACCGCCCGTCGCGCAGGCGGTGAGCGATGTCCGAGAGATGACCGACGTGTGGCGAAAGGGTGCGACACCGCAGGAATGTGCAGCCGACCAGTTCGCGAATCGAACCGGGCGCAATGCTCCGCGCTCCCAACCATGTGAATCGGCGTGTAGAGGATTTTTACCGCCGGGCTTTACGCCGCCGACATGGCCATGAGCGTCTTACGGTGAGACACAACCTGATAATGACTGCCAGTCTATGCATGCTGGCGCTCACCCTCGCCTGCGGAGAGGATCGAGACTCTTTCTACAAAACTGTGGATGACGCACGACGTGACGGAGCGATGCAGCGGGGATGGATCCCAGATGTGCTGCCGGCTTCAGCCCAGTCGATCCATGAACAGCACAACTTGGACTCGAATCGCACGTGGGGGACTTTCACTTTCGCTGTGCATGACCGCGCATGGCTAAGCCGCCTCCGAGCTGTACCTGCTGATACTGAACTAACAGTGCCGTCACCTCCTGCTCGATGGTGGAACCTCGACGCGGCAACGATTGCCGATCTGAAGAAAAACGGCTTCGCCGTGTTCGTGCACGACGGGCCGCCGGTTCATGCCGGCGGACCTCCCGACCTCGTTTACTTCGCTGTTCATCAGTTGCAAGGGCGAGCGTTTTTCTGGCGCTCTTCGTCGTGATCCCGCCCGCAGTCGTGGCGGCTGCCGCCGCGCTCGTGGCGTAACGCATCACGAGATTGCCCCTCCACCCGCCCGCCCCCGCCCTCGCCGCGTCACGGCCCTTGGCATCGCGCGCGAAATGGTGAGCGATCGTGCGCGCGGGCAACGTCCGCGCCGCGGCTCCCGCCCGCGCGGCTGCACGTGCATGGTGTCCAGCACGTGATGCGTGGGCCCACGTTCTCCGCCGCCCTCTCCTCATCCGCCGTGAGCATCGCCAGTGGCCGAGCCTAATCCTCCGGTGCAGCCGACACGGACCCGCGCGTTCATTTGCTGTGAGTGCAGGTGCAGTGCGTTGCGGGTCCGCGCGGCTGACCGGGGGATTAGGCTCGTGGTTCCTGGGGGCCTCACGTTCCCCCGCACTGTCCCTCCGGAAACTTCGATCCTCTCGAACGCCCGCGAAAATCGAAGATCTGACGCGTGTTAGAAGTCGGTGACGAAGACCTACGATCAGATCGGGATCAATTCCTCGTACTGGCAGATCGAGCTCGACGCGGCCACCCGAACACGCAAGCGGAGCTCCCCGCTGGGGAGTACGACGTTCTTGGAAACCTGCGACGGGTCGATCTTCCGGACGGCACGGTGATCGAGTACGTGATCGACGGGCAGAACCGGCGGGTGGGGAAGAAGGTGAACGGGCTGCTCGAGCGGGCGTGGCTCTACACGGACCAGCTCAACCCGATCGCGGAGCTCGACGGCGCGGGGAATGTCGTCTCGCGGTTCGTGTACGGCGCTCGGACGAACGTGCCGGATTACATGATTCGCGGCGGCGTGACCTACCGGATCGTCTCGGACCACCTCGGGTCGGTCAAGTATGTGATCGATGTGGCGACGGGGGCGATTGCGCAGACGATGGACTACGACGAGTTCGGGAACGTGACATCCGATTCGAATCCCGGTTTGCAGCCATTCGCGTTCGCGGGCGGGCTCGACGATCGTGAAACGCACCTGCTGCGGTTTGGCGTGAGAGACTATGAAC
>JBHEOL010000285.1:0-6198 GCA_046261635.1 Thermoanaerobaculia bacterium
GATTCCGACCATTCCCGCGAGAGCTCCCGAAAGCGTCATCGCGAGGATGATCTGCCTGCCGGTCCGGATGCCGCCGTACTCGGCAGCCGCCGGGTTCGCTCCGGTCGCGCGGATCTCGTATCCCCATCTGGTTTTCCAGAGGAAGACCCAGACCGCGGCGCAGGCGAGGAGGGCGAGAAAGAAGGCGATGCTCAGCGGAATCCTGGTGGGCAGCCCGGGGATGAACTCGCCGAGGCGGGTGATGTGCCCCCCCTCGCCGATCTCGCGGGTCTGCATGATCGCGTCGCCCGGCTCCCGATAGTGGTATTGGACGAAGTAATTCGTCAGGGCGATGGCGATGAAGTTCAGCATGATGGTGTTGATCACCTCATGCGCGCCGAATCGCGCCTTCAGGTAGCCGGGGATCGCTCCCCACAGCCCGCCGGCGAACATCGCAGCGATCATCGCGGCCGGAATCAGCGCCCATCCCGGCCACCCCGCGAACGTGATGCCGACCCAGGCGGCGGCGAAGGCTCCCATGTAGAGCTGCCCTTCGGCGCCGATGTTCAGCAGTCCCGCATGAAGCGCGAGCGCGACGGCGAGGCCGGTGAAGATCAGAGGCGTCGCGTAGAACAGCGTGTAACCGATCCCGTCGGGCCATGAGATGGCGCTCCCGATGAGGAGGGCGTAGGTCTCGATCGGATCGTCGCCGATCAGAAGAACGATGACGGCGCCCAGAAGGAATGCCGCCGCGATCGCGGCGGCGGGCATGGCGAGTGGCCGGAGAATCTTCAAGCGCTCGCCCTCCCGCGGCTGGTCATCATGAGGCCGAGCGTGGCGACCGGCGTGGTGCGCGGATCGACCTCTCCGACGATCTCTCCTTCACGGATCACCAGGAGCCGGTCGGCGAGAGAGGTCACCTCCTCGAGCTCGGCCGAGACCAGGAGGATGGCGCAGCCTGCGTCCCTCATCTCGATCAGTTTCCCGTGGATGAACTCGATCGCCCCGATGTCGACGCCCCGGGTCGGCTGGGAGACGAGCAGCACCCTGGGGCCACCTTCGAGCTCCCGTCCGATGACGAGCTTCTGCTGATTCCCGCCGGAGAGCGAGCGGGCGGCAAGCTCCGGCAGGGGGGGGCGAACGTCGAAATCGCGGATGATCGCCTCGGCCCTTTGCCGCACCGCGTCTCCATCGAGAAAGACCCCTCCGCGGTTGAGCGCCGGGCTCGCCTGAACGCCGAGAATCGAGTTCTCCTCGAGGTCGA
This sequence comes from Thermoanaerobaculia bacterium, assembly GCA_046261635.1. Classification (GTDB taxonomy): domain Bacteria; phylum Acidobacteriota; class Thermoanaerobaculia; order Gp7-AA8; family Gp7-AA8; genus JBHEPS01. The sequence continues at coordinate 1,244 of JBHEOL010000285.1, forward strand.
AGTCGAGCAGCAGCCCCCGCCGGTGCCGGTCCTCGGGGACGTGTGTCATTCCGAGCTCGCGGCGCTGCCTGGGCGAGAGGCGGGAGATCTCGACGCCACCGAGCTCGATCGATCCCGACACCGCGCCAGGCGGAGTCAGGCCCGCGATCGCTTCGATCAGCTCCGTCTGTCCGTTTCCTTCGACACCGGCGATTCCGACGATCTCCCCTGCTCTCACCTCGAGCGAGACGCCCCGAAGGCGGTCCGCTCCGTCGGCTCCTCCTCGCACTCTCAGATCGCGCACCGCGAGCACGACATCGACCGGATGAGCCTCGGTCTTCTCGACCCGCAGCAGCACTTCGCGTCCGACCATCAGCCGCGCCAGCTCCCGCGCGCTCGTCTCGCGCGTGAATCGATGCCCGACGACTTTCCCGTCGCGCATCACCGTCACCTCGTCCGAGATCGCCAGGACCTCGGAGAGTTTGTGCGTGATCATGACGATCGACTTTCCACTCTCCCGCATCGAGGAGAGGATCGCAAACAGTTCTTCGATTTCCTGGGGGGTCAGCACGGCCGTCGGCTCGTCGAGAATGAGGATTGCGGCGTCGCGATAGAGCGCCTTGAGCAGCTCGACCCGTTGCTGCTGGCCGACCGAGAGCTCCTCGATGCGCGCATCGGGATCGATCGCCAGGCCGAAGTCCGCCGACAGCTTCCGGATCCGCTCGGCCGCGGCACCGAATGCGACCGCGATTCCGCCGGGCTCCGCCCCGAGAATGATGTTCTCCGTCACGGTCATGTTCTCGACGAGCATGAAGTGCTGGTGAACCATGCCGATGCCGGCGGCGATGGCGTCGTGGGGGCTGCGGAAGGCGACTTCCCTCCCGTCGACCGCAATCGTTCCCGCATCGGGGCGATAGAAACCGTAGGCGATCCGCATCGCGGTCGACTTCCCCGCTCCGTTCTCGCCGACGATCGCGTGAATCGCACCGGGACGGATCGTGAGCGTGACGGCGTCGTTGGCGAGCACGGTGCCGAAACGTCTCGAGATCTCTCGCAGCTCCAGCATCAGGCGCCCGCTCCCTGCGCCATGTAATCGGTCACCTCGATCTCGCCCGCGATGATCTTTCGCTTCGCATCCTCGACCTCCCGGATGACTTCCTCCGGGATCATGTGGCGGTTGTGCTCGTCCATCGCGTATCCGACCCCGTCGTTCTCGAGCCCGTAGACGTGAATGCCGCCCTGAAACTCGTTCGCGATCTTGTCCTCGACGATCTGGTAGACGGCATTGTCGATCCGCTTGACCATGCTCGTCAGCACGTAGCCCGGCTTGACCCAGTTCTGATTCGAGTCGACGCCGATCACCAGCCGGTCGTACTGCTCCGCCGCGTCGAACGCGCCGAGCCCGGAGTTGCCCGCCGCCGTGAAGATGACGTCGGCGCCCTTCCGGATCTGCGCGATCGCCAGCTCTTTCCCCTGGCCCGGGTTGTTCCACGCCGCGTCGGTCACGCCGACGTAGTTGTCGATCACCCGGATGTCGGGGTTCACGCTGCGGGCACCTTCTTCGAATCCGAGCTCGAACTTGCGGATCAGAGGGATGTCCATGCCGCCGATGAACCCGAGCGTTCCGGTCTCCGAGACGCGGGCCGCGATCATCCCGACCAGGAAGGAGCCCTGATGCTCCTTGAAGATGAGCGAGGCGACGTTGGGAAGATCGATGACCCCGTCGATGATGGCGAAGTTGATCTCGGGATAGTCGCGCGCCACGCTCTCCATGATCGGAGTCTGCGCGAAGCCGACCCCGATGATCAGGTCGTAGCCACGCTCGGCGAAAGCGCGCATCGCCGGCTCGATGGAGGTCGGGTCGCCCGGCTCGACGTCGCGCAGGACGATCGGCAGCTCGGCGGCAGCCCGCTTGACCCCCTCCCACGCGGCGGCGTTGAACGACCGATCGTCCTTCCCACCGATGTCGAAGACGATCCCGACATGGATCTTCCCGTCGTCGGCCGGGCCCGCTCCCCGAGGATCACAGGAGAGAAGCGGAGTCATCAGCGCCACTACTGCCAGCGCGGCAAACAGGCGCCGGTTGGTCGTCACAGGGTCTCCTCGAGTCTCATGCGGAATCGCCCGCGAATCGTTGCAGAATCATCGGGAAACCGCAAGGCGGAAAGCAGAGAAGAAAAGGCAGAAGTCAGAAGGCAGAAGGCAGAAGTAAAGGCAAAGGCAACTCCGTGGGGTCATCCTGAGGAAGCGCCGCTTCGAGGGTGGCTTCACGAAAACCGCGAGCGCGACCGAAGGATCTCAGAATGGCAGGATCCCGCCACCTGCGCGTTTCCCCGCCCCGGCCAATACGCTATTTTCGCATCCGGAGATCCTTCGCCGCCTTTGCCTTTACTTCTGCCTTCTGCCTTCTGCCTTGGTTTCTCTTCTGCCTTCTGACTTCTGACTTGCCTTACTGCGCCGGCACGTAGGTTGGATCCTGGGTCGCGTTGTCGACCATGGAGGCGTAGGCGGTGAGGCGGCCGGCTCCCGAGAGGACTTTGACCGCGAGCCGGCCGTTGTACGTCGCTGGAAGATTGAGACTCTTCAGCACGCTGGTCAGCTGGCGGAACTCGTTCGCGGCGAGAGGCACCGTCACGCGCGGGATCACCCTCGACTCGGGCACGACGGCCGAGATCTCGACGGTGACCGCCTGGCCGGAGACCTCGACCAGACCGAGGTTCGTCCGGAAACGTTCCGACTCCTCGATCTGGAGGATCTGGAGCGAGCGCTCTCCCATTCCTACGCCCTGGTCGGGGCGGACCGCCGGGATGAACTGTCCGTAGGTTCCCTCTCCCGTGTCGTCGTAAGTCTGGGCCGTGACGACGAGATTCGACTCCGTCGCCGTCGTGACCCGGATCGCGCCTCCGCCGTCGACGATTCCGAACAGGGAGGCGAGGACCCCGTCAATGGCTGCCACGCTCTCGGGTGCGATCTCCACCTGAGCGGAGACCGAGTCGGCCGGCGCCCCCTGTGGATGGAAGGTCAGCGTCGCCTCGACGGGCGATGATCCGGCGTTGAAGAGCCGAACGTCGGTGCGCCAGCTGGCCTGCCCGGTGTCGAGAGCCGCGACGCCGGGGATGACCCATGCAGTCCCGCGCGAGCGCGAAGGCTCGATGGGAAAGACGACGAACGGATCGCCGGTGCGGTTGTCGATGCGCGATGCGTAGGCCGTCACCATTCCCGTGGCCGAGGTCACCGACACTTCAGCCCGCCCGTCGTCGAGCACGACGCTCTGGGAGGCCAGAATCGAATCGAGCTGACGATGCTCGCGCGGCTTAAGGCTGAGCGGAACCACGGCCACCCGCGTTCCCGATCCGTCGAAGAATGCGATCTCCACCTCGGCGCTCTCGCCCGACCCCTCGACGACGCCGACGTTCGTGTGGAAAAGGTCGTTCTGCGCGATCTGCTGCAGCGAGATTCGCCGCGGAGCCCCTGCGGCATCCTCGGCTCCGATGAAGTCGCCGAACGGAATCGCCGGAATGAATTGTCCGAACGTGCCGGCTGGCGACTGGTTGAGAGTCCTGCTCGAGGCGACGCTCAGCGCGGCGGAAGACGTCTGGCCGAACAGGGTCGCCTGTTCGATCGGCCGGAGAAAGATCGAGCCCATCGTCGCCTCTCCGAACCAGGTGAAGACGATGTCGTCGAGCGCGACGGATTCCCCCGCGTTGACGTCGAGCTCCGAGGTCTCGCCGACGAGAGTTCCATCGGAGGCGGTGGGAACGAAGCTGAGCTCGTACTTGGTCGCGGCGCCCGAGGTGTTGAGAAGGCGCACGTCCGACTGCCATTGCGAGCCGAGCGCACCGTCGACATGAGCAACGGCTGGAATGATCAGCGTGGAGGGAGTCGGTGCGCCCGGCGCGGCCGGTGCCACGGGCGAGACGAGCGTGAGGGCGACCGTGACCGTGCTCTTCGTCGTGTTCGATGCGCTCTTGGCCGGCGACGCCACCAGATTGAGTGACGCACGGTTGGTACCGGTCGCAAGGGCGCGCGCGTCCATGGCGACCGTAACTTTGGCGATCCCGTTCGCAGGGAACGTCACGACGGAAGGCTCGAGCGTGACCCAGGGACGATCCGAAGCGAGCGTCACGGTCGTTGCAACCGGATTGTCCCCGGTGAGTCCCGGCGGGCAGGTCGCGACGGCATCGCCGCGGAGGCAGAGATCGACTACCGCTCGTGCGACGCTCGCGGATCCGCGGTGAACCGAGAGGAGCTTCGGCCCGACGGTGACCGGGACCGCTTCGCTCCACGGTCCGACCTCAGAGGAACAGCCGACGATCGCGCGGACGCGATAGTAGAAGAACGTCTTCCCTCCGACGTCGCGCTGAAGCCGGACGAACGTTCCGCCGGTGAGAGGAATCGGTGTCGCCGGATTGAAGGAAGGGACCGGGCTCTCTTCCATCTCGTAGCTCGTCGCCCCCGGCACCTGCAACCAGATCAGCGCGAACGGCTCGTTCGAGAGCGAGGCGGAGGAGGCCGTCAACCGCGGCGCGATGGCACTCGGGCAGTCGACGACACGGTCCACGCTCATCGTGCGCGAGAGCGAGCGCGAGCGGCATTCCTCCTCCCCCTCGGCTTCGACCCACCATTCGACGCTGCCGGTCGGAAATTCGATGACCACCGAGGTTTCAGCCGTCTCGGCGAGCGTCTGCGGCAGGCGGTCGAGCAGCCCCCCCTGCTGGCGGACTCTCACCCGGTACAACGTCGCGCCCGGGACGCTCGACCAGGAGACATCCACGGTCGAGGGGATCCCGCTCGCGCTCTGCGGTGGCGCGATCAACGCCGGCCTGGACAGCTCGCAGGCTTCCACTTCGAACGTGGCCGGCTGCGACGCGATCGGCTCGCAGCCGCTGACGAGTGCGTCGACACGCCAGAAGTAGTCGCCGTTGGGAAGATCGAGCTCGGCCTCGGTCCGCCGCGTCAACGCCGCCCGGTGGGGC
>JBHEOL010000359.1:0-9668 GCA_046261635.1 Thermoanaerobaculia bacterium
CTGGTGGAGGTTGCGGGCGATCTCCGCGTCGCTCGTCGTCAACGATGCCACCGCATCGCCTCCTCCTCGCTCCTTGATCTCGCCTCGCAAGCTCCACCAGCGCGGCCCCTCTGGTTTCTTTCACAGCCTCTCAGGATGACCGGGGGTTGCCGTTGCTTTTCCCTGGCCCCTAGTCCCTAGCCCCTGGGTGGATGGGCGGGAAGGAGCACCACGACCTGAGCTCCGCCTTCGGGGCGGTTCGAGGCCCGGATTCTCCCGTGGTGCTCGTCCACGAGTCGTTGCACGATCGACAGACCGAGGCCGGTTCCGCCGCGGCGGCGGGTGTAGAAGGGCTCGAAAATCCGGTCGATCTCACCGGCCGAGAAGCCCGGGCCGGAGTCGATGACCGTAACGGTGACCCATTCGCCCTGTTCGTCGGCCGACAGGTCGGTCTTCAGCGTGACCTCTCCTTCCGGCGGAGAGAACTGGATCGCGTTTTCGATCAGGTTCTGGAAGACCTGAAGGAGCTTCTTCCGATCAATTCGAACGTGGGGAAGGTCGGGCGTAAACTCGGTGACGAGCCTGACGTGGTTCTTGTCGGCGATTCTTCCGCAGGTGCGGAGTGCCTGGTGGATGACGTCCTGAACTTTCGCTTCGACGAGCTCGGGCTTCGTTGGGCGGCCGTAGTCGAGCAACTCCTGCATCAGCTCACTCAGCCGACCGATCTCCCCTCGCAGGACCTCGATGAACTGGCGCGAATCGGCGTCGATGGGAAAGCTGGTCTCGAAGGCGTCGAGCGTGGCGGAGATGCCGAAGATCGGATTACGCACTTCGTGAGCGACGCCGACGATGAGACTCCCGACGGCCGACATCACCTGGTTTCGCCGCGCGACTTCCTGCAGCTCGAGCATGCGTGTCACGTCGCGTGCGATGAGAATGGACAGAGGGAGCGACTCTTTGGTCCGGAGGTCCGACACCCTCGAGATCGCGACGTCCCAGGCGCGCCGGGTGACGGGATCGACGGCGGGGCTGGCGGTCGATTCGCTGGACGAAAGCAGACGAGCGAACGATCCCCACGGTTCGCGAAAGTCCCAGGCCTCCACGGGATGGCCGACGATGTCGGCGAACTCTTCGTGCTCGAGCGTCTCGAGGGCTGCCCGGTTCATCCGGACGACGACTCCGTTCAGGTCCGCCATCACGATCGGAGAGTCGAGCGAATCGAACGTGATCTGCCATTCCCGGGCGCGGTTGCGAAGAGCCTGTTCGAGGTTTTCCCTCGCTTCCTCGTTCCGCCGCCGCTCCGAAATGTCGCGGCCCGCTCCCGCGAGACCGACGACCTTTCCCTCGGCGTCTTCGAGCGGAACCGCGGTCCATTGGTAAGGAGTCGTCGTCTCGTCGCGCGCGAGGAGGTTGGTCTCGAACTCAACATAACCGCGGGCGAACGCGTCCATGATCGCCTTCGCGAAAATCGTTCTCTCGGCCTCGGGAAAGAGCTCGAACCCCGGCTTCCCCTGAAGATCGGCCGCCTCATAACCCGTCGCCGTCTGCAGCTTCCGGTTCCAGCGCACCAGGCGCGCTTCCACGTCCAGCGTGTAGAGAATATCCGGGATCGTCTGCATGGTCTTGTCGAGCTCGGCCAGCGCGCGCGCGAGCTCAATCTCGCGGCTCTTCTCGGTTCCGCTCGCGCGAACGTAAAGCAGCCAGGTCGCCCCGTTTCGGCTCTTCATCGCCGTGCCGTCGATCCTGACCTCGACCGGCGCACCCTCGGCGCTCGTCAGCAGTGCGTCTGCGTTGCTGAACTGCTCGCGTCCTCCTGCCAGGGCCTCGAGCGAGTCGATGGTCGATTCCGCGTGAAACAGGGTGGAGCCGGTCCTGGCCGCGACAAGGTCGTCCGGAGAAGGGAAGCCGAGAATGTGCGCGAGCGCGGGATTCACCCAGGAGAGATTCCCGGCGCCGTCGACGTGGCAGATGCCGATCGGCGCCTCCGCAGCCATTCGCAGGAGAGCTGCCGGGCGGGGGGAGGCGGTTGTACGGGTCGAGCTCACGCGCAACCAATATAGCGGAATGAAAGCCGAAGACGAGCGGGCGAGCGAGGCACGGGCTCCGCTTTGAAGCGGAAGGAAAGCTCGGAGATCCGCCCGTCAGGCACCGACGGCGGGTGGTGTCGGAACTTCGTAAAGGCGGTAGGGCGGCTGGTCGGGGTAGGTTTCGCGAAGCAGCGACATCGCGACGTTGTAGACGGGGACCATTCCCTTGGTCCGTCCCTCGGGACTGCCGTGATGAGCGTGGCCGTGGAAGACCACGCTCGCCCGGTAGCGGTCGATTGGCTCCTCGAGGCGGCTCGAGCCGAGAAACGGGGCGATCTCGAGTGGCTCGCCCTGAATCGTCGCCTGGATCGGCGCGTAGTGCAGCAGCACGACCCGCTGTTCGGTGCGAAGCCTCGAAAGCGCCTGCTCGAGTTTGAGCGCTTCCTGGACGGTCTCCTGGACCAGCCGTTTGAGCGAGCTTTCACCCCAGGGGGTCAGCTCGCGACGCCCAAAGCCGCCCACGAACCCCTTCACCCCGGCGAACCCCACGCCGGCGATCTCGATCGCCTCTCCGTCGAGAATCGTCACCCCGGCCTGCTCGAGGATCTTCCGTCCTTCATCCTGCTGATCGGTTTCGAAGTCGTGGTTCCCGAGGACGGCCAGCGTCTGTGTTCTACCGCGCCCTTCCAGCTCGCGCGCGAGCGTTTCGAATTCTTCCGGAGTGCCGTAGTTGGTCAGGTCGCCCGCGAGAAGCAGCACGTCGGCTTCAGCGGAAGCTCGACTGAACAGTTCCCGCAGATCGGACCTGCTCCCTTTTCCGCAGTGGAGGTCACCCACTGCCGCCAGTTTGAGGACTCCGTTCCCGTTCAACTCGCCTTCTCCTTTTCGATCGCCTCGGTCCACTCTTCGATCTCTTGCTGGGACATCAGTCCCCAGGGGAAGAGGCGGCCATCGATGAAAGAATCGCGCTCGAGGTCCGGCAGATACTGCGCGCGCGACAGGACCGGCCCGCGGCAGACTTCGATGTCCAGCGGATCTTCGTCCACTTCGGCCGCCATCCGATCGGCGAGCGTTCTCATTACCCAGGGGGGGATGGCGTTTCGCCGGCTCGGGTAGATGTAGCCGAAGAGCGTGAGGTGCGCGAACAGAACCCGCCAGTGGTTCCCGAACCTCCGGACGAGGCGATGCCAGTCGAGCGTCGTTCCCTGCTCGTGAATCAGATGCGCAATGTCCGCACCGTCGTAACGCTCACGCTCCATGATGAAGGCCTTCGACCAGATCGACTCCTCGGGTGGCGCAAGCTCGACTTCCTTCCCATAGACGATCGCCCTGGTGGCGTGTTCGAACCACGTCTCATCCACCGGGGCGATGCCGTTGCCCGAGCCGAAGATCAGGTCGATGAACGTCTCTCCGTTCCACGCTTTGCCGAGCCAGTGCGGGAACGAGAGCTCGGCGCGATATCCCGCCGCGCGAAACGCCTCGAGCGCGGCCTCGATGTCCGCTTTCATCACGAAGACGTCGAAGTCCTTGGTCGCGCGGATGACGCCGGTGTACAGCTCGACCGCGTAAGCGCCGCCCACGAGAAAGCGGATGTCCGCGCGCTCGAGGATCTCGATCGAGGAGGCGTAAAAATCCCGTGTCGGTCGGTCGAGGTCCTGTCGGGTTCGAAGCTCTTGCATACGGTTCGAGGCCCCGCCGGTCCGCCATCTTCCTCGGAAGCGGCTCTGGTCCGACGGAGAGAGATCAAGTGCACGTGACATGCCGACCATGCATCCGCAACGGTTTGGTCAACTCGTTGGTCTGGAGTGCTTTAGCGCCGGCTGGCGGCCGCCGCCGGACCGTTCACGAGCCCCAGTTTCCGGCAGAGCCGGGCGAGCTCTGCCTGCTCTGCCGGGGAGAGGCGGGCGAACTCGTCCACGATCCTTTCGAGATGTGCCGGAAAGAGAGAGCGGATCAGCTGATCCCCCGCGGGCGTGAGCGAGACCGTGATGAAGCGCCGGTCGCGGCTCTCCCTCGACCGGACGACCAGCCCCCGCTTCTCGAGGTTGTCGACGACGAGGGTGAGGTTGCCGCTGCTGCGCAGGATCTTGCTGGCGAGGATGGCCTGCGAAAGCGGTCCGAGGTGAAGAAGGGCCTCGAGCACGCCGAACTGACTCTCGGTGAGGGCGGCGGCGGCGAGGTGGCGATTGACGCGATTGGAGACGGACTCGGCCGCCCGTCGAAGCTTGATGAAAGCCTCGAGCGCCGCCCGTTCCGTTTCGGATCCTCGGTGATGGGTACCCAACGACTCCATTCTAAGGGTAGGGGGCAGAGCGTGGGTATGATTAGCCGATGCAGGAGCTCGGCCGCATTCTGGTCATCGCCGGAGTAAAACAGGGGCGAGGGATGAGAGGAGAGAGGCGAGGGGGTGCCTTAGCTCCAGCCTTTCCCTCGTCTCTCGCCCCTCACCCCTCGCCCCAGGTGTACCGGGGCTCGCCCGGCGCCCGCGCTCGAGTCAATCGCGTTCGCGTTCGCGACGGATCTCCCAGTCGCGATCGGAACGCTCGTTGAACGAGCGGGGCGGAATCCGGCCCAACGACGGCGTCGGGCGCTCCGCGACCGGCGAATGCGAGGTGGGCGTGTCGCGGCGCGATGCGGTGGCTGCGGTTCCGTTGCCGCCCTGCTGCTCGCGCTGCGCCGCGCGCCGTGCGCCTCGCCGCTCGCCGCCACGTCGGCCGATCTCGGCCATGTGCGCGCGGTTCCGCGAAACGGCTTCGCCGCCCTTCCGGCCTGCCGATCTCGCCTCATCCGTGGTGAACTCGTGGGCGGTTCCTTTCGCATGTGCCGCGCGTCCGCCCTTCCGTGCGATTTCTTTCTGCTTTTCGGGGTCCATGGATGCGAATCCACGGGAACTGGTCTGCGCCATAAAGCTTCCTCCCTTAGGTTCGTGCTCTTTGGCCTCCAGACAACCTCGGATGCACCCAGGCCGGGGGTCCAACACAGCTCGAGGCGACTCGAAGCGTTACGAGGAAGGGACCGAGCAACACGTATGCCACGGATGGCGCCTCACGGACCCTCTTCTCTCGATCCGGGGCAAAGAATAACTTTTCCGGCGGCAGACGCGGAGAGAGCGTCACTAGGCGGGGACACTCCGGTCGATCCGACGCAAAAAAAGCGCGTCCGAGGAGGGACGCGCGGGGATGTTCGTGTGGCGGAGAGAGGGGGATTCGAACCCCCGGTACCGGTTTTGCCGATACGACGGTTTAGCAAACCGTTGGATTAAGCCACTCTCCCATCTCTCCGTTGGCTCACCCGGAGCAGAAACCGATCGGGTGAGAAAAAATTCGCAGAGGGTGGAAAAACTTCCACTCCCTCCCGGAATCGCGAGCGGAACGCCCCCCCCCAGCCCGGGTGTTCATTCTATATCGGAGAGGAAGCGGGGGAGAAGAACCTGGCGGAGGAGGTGGGATTCGAACCCACGGTACCGTTTCCGGTACGGCGGTTTTCAAGACCGCTGCCTTAAACCACTCGACCACTCCTCCGCGCTGAACCGTAAACAAGGGGCACCGGCGCGGGATTTCTGACCATCCCCCCGGTCAGGGGAGGAAGTTGATGTCGAGCTGGATCCGGATCTTGATTCTCCGATGCCCCTTGAGCTCCGACGCCGAGAGATTCAGAGGCACAGTGATCTCCCGAACGAGCCCGTCGTTCGCGCGGCGCTCGGAAGCCGGCGCGGATCCATCCGGGCGGACGGGAGGGACGACGACGTCGGTCAGGTCGATCTCGAAGGAGGCGCCCGCCGATTGCCGGGGTGCCGCTGGAGACGGGGGGGCGACGTCGAAAGGGGCGGAATCGTCGAGCAACTCGGTCGGGATCGTGGGCAGATCCTCGCCACTGTCGTCGTCGAGGACGATGGGGTCGGCCGCTCCCACTTCTTCGGCCGGGAAAACGGATTCCTCCGTGCCGACTTCGCTCGCGAGGACGTTGTCCTCGGTCCAGACCGTATCTCCCTCTTCCCGCTGCGGGGCGGTGGCATTGAGAGGCTGGATCTCCCGCTCGAGCGGCCCGGTTCCCTGCAGGCCATACTTCTTCACCAGGTGATCGAGAACCGCGTGCGTGACTCCCCTCAGCGTTTCCTCGACTCCGATCCCGGTGGTGGCCACCGACTCGAAGGAAGGGGCGCCGAACCGATTGATCGCTTCCTCGAGTGAAGGCACCGGCATCGCGTTCGGAAGGTCGCGTTTGTTGTACTGGATCACCAGAGGGGTCTCGCGAATGCGCATCCCCTGTCGCTTGAGGTTGTCTTCCAGGTTCTGGAGGCTCTCGATGTTGGCGTCGAGCGCGGACTCCTGAGAATCGGCGACGAAGACGATTCCGTCCGCCCCCTTCAGCACGAGTTGGCGGGTCGAGTTGTAATAGACCTGCCCCGGCACCGTGTAGAGCTGCAGCTTCGTCCGCATCCCGCGGATCTTCCCGAGGTCGAGAGGAAGGAAATCGAAAAAGAGCGTTCGATCCTGCTTCGTCGCCAGCGAGAGCATCTTGCTCTTGTTGTTGGAAGGGAGCGATTCGTAGACGAACTGAAGGTTCGTCGTCTTCCCGCAGAGCCCCGGCCCGTAGTAGACGATCTTCGCGGTGATTTCTCTGGTCGCGTAGTTGAAGAGGACCATGGCCCGCGGAACAAAGTATCGGAGGGGCAGGTAGGTGTCAACGAGTCCGGGGTGGACGCCTTCGAACCTCCCCCCGGTGTATCCTTCGCGATCGAACCCCGAAACCCCGTTTCCGGCGAGGTGCTGATGCGAGTGTCGCGATGGCTCGCTTCTCTACGACAAGTTCCGCTCGCGCCCGGCGGCCAGGCTCCCCTGAGTCGCCGGCCAGGTTGACGTTCCTCCCGGCCGCGGTACAATCCCGGCCGGTTCCGTTCTTTCTCAATTCAAGCCGTTCGTGGTGAGGTGCTCGTTCGCACCTCAGGGAAGCCGGTGTAATGCCGGCGCGGCCCCCGCCACTGTGACCGACGACGACCCGCGCGCGAGACGAGCGTGTCCCCACTGTCGCATGAGCGATGGGAAGGGAGGCGCGGGAAGAATGACTCGGAAGCCAGGAGACCGACCCGACGGCGATGCATCAGTTCCTCCGGGGCGGAGGAGCGGTTTCGATGGCTCCTTCGTCCCATTGACCGCTTCGGAGGGAAGCGAAGGAGTCGTCGTGAAAATTGTCATCTCCATCCTTGCAGTCCTCACAGCCGTTTCACCCCTGTTCGCCAGTGACGTTCAGCTCGACCCTGCAACCGTTCTCCGCGGGGAGTTGATCGTCACCGCTTCCGCAACCGCGGAAACACTCTCCTCGACGCCGGCTTCGGCCAGCGTGATCACTGCCGAAGCGATCGAGGACAAGGCCCTCCGCGACGTCGCCGACGCGCTTCGCGAAGTTCCGGGGCTCACCGTGATCCGCAGCGGTTCGCCCGGAAAGATCGTCTCCCTCTTCACGCGCGGCGGAAGCTCCAAGGACACGCTCGTGCTGTGGAACGGCATCGAGCTGAACAACCCCTTCTTCTCCGGGTTCGACTGGGGTCGCTTTTCGACGGCCGGCGTCGAGAGGATCGAAGTCGTTCGTGGCCCCTTTTCCGCGATCTACGGCTCGGATGCCGTCAGCGGGGTCGTGAACATCATCACGGACGCTCACCGGCCATTCGTGACTGCTGATTTTCAGGCCGGCGAGCAGGGGCTGCTCAACGGCCGTGTTTCCGGCGCCTGGCTTCGAGAGGGGTGGAAACTGCACGGCTCCGTCGAGCACCGCGCCGACGACGGGTTCGAAGTGAACGACGACATGACGCAGTCGACGGCGTTGGTCGATGCGCAGAGGGTGATAGGGCGTGCCTCGGTCGGCGCCCGTGTGCGATGGAACCGTTACGACGTCGGGACTCCCTGGAGCGTGAATGGGGAAGGAACGGCTTTCGAGCTTCATCCGGAAAGAAGAGAGAGCGGAGACGAGCTCGAGCTCGCCATTCCAGTCGCCGGCTTCTTCGGCGGCGCCGAGTACGAGGCCGTCATTTCCCGCAACGAACGGACCGACGAGTTCGATGATCCGGACGATCCGTTCGGCCGTCTCTGGGCGAGCACGGACGTCGAGATCGACCGAGCGTCGGCGCGCGCGCGATATCGGATCGGCGATCACGCCGTGGCCGCCGGTGGCGAGTGGGAGCGTTCGAGCGTCGACGATGTCTCCTCCTATGGAAGCTCGCTCGACGGCCGCCGGCGCGAGAGCGTCGGAGCATTCATCGAGGACCGCTACACGCGTCGAATCGGCCCGGGAACTCTGGAAATGAGCTTCGGAGCGAGATTCGACGACTTCGATTCGTTCGGGTCGCAGATCTCGCCGAGGGCGGCGGTCGCCTGGATCCGCGGAGCCAACAAGATCCGCGGCGGCTGGGGCGAGGCGTTTCGCGCTCCGTCGGTCGGAGAGCTGTTCTTTCCGTTCTTCGGCAACCCTGATCTCGAGGCCGAAAGCTCCACGAGCTGGGAGCTGGGATACGAGAGATTGCTCTCCCGGGGGCGCGCGACGGCGACTCTGTTCGCGACCGATTTCGACGAGCTGATTGTTTACGACAACCTTTCGAACCGGTTCGAGAATGCGGGCGCAGGGACGTCTCGCGGGATCGAGCTCGGCTGGCAGCAGCCGCTCAGCTCGAGGGTGGGGCTGAGCGCCAGTTACACCTGGCTCGACACCGAGGATCGGGACACGGGAGAGCGCTTTCTGCGGCGGCCCGAGCACTCCGGCTCGCTGGCGGCCACATGGACAGGGACCGAATGGGCGGCGAGCGCCGTAGCCCTGCACACGGGTGAACGGCCGGATATCACCGATCTTTTCCCCTGGGGGCGGGTCGTCAGCGAAGCGCACACGACCCTCGATCTGCTGGTCGAGCGCGCCTTCGGCAGCCTCAAGCCCTACCTCAAGATCGAAAACGCAACGGACGAAGAGTACGAGGAAATCTACGGCTATCCCAGCGCGGGCCGGCGGGCGATCGTGGGAGTGCGGTACTCCGCGCGGTGATCGGGCGGGCGGCACAAGCCCCGTGCGGCGCAGCTATAATTCGGCGCCACAACCAAGGAGGGTTCCATGCCGGTAGTCCCGACCGACGACGAGAACGAGTACTTCCACAAGCAGGAGATGGAGAAGCTGCGGAAGGCGCAGCAGGAAGCTGCCGAGCGAATGGCAGCGGGCGAGCGCGAAAGGCTCCGCGAGCTCCATCACATGCATTGCCCGAAGTGCGGGATGGATCTTCAGGAGTTCGATTTTCGCGGCCTGAAACTCGACCGCTGCGGATCATGCGGCGGAGTGTGGTTCGACCAGGGCGAGATGGATCACCTGCTCAAGCAGGGGAACGAGATGTACGATCGTCTGAAGAACTTTTTCCGGTAGGGCGCGGCCGATCCTCGACTTACGAGGGCTGCCTCTTCGACGGAGGCGGCCCTTTTTCAGTTCTCCGCGATTTTTTTCTCCTGCTCTCGATCGCCGGCTCGTCGCGCCTGCTTCTGGGCATCGATACGAAGGAGTTTCCACGCAGAAAAAAGCGGAGGGGCCAGTGGGCGGCCTCGCCGGAGTTCTCCACTCCGATTCGAGGCGACACCGCGATGTCTTCCTCCGCGAGCGGGCTCCGGCGCGGAGCGATCGAAAGTTTCTTCGATG
>JBHEOL010000363.1:0-14773 GCA_046261635.1 Thermoanaerobaculia bacterium
TTCGTCGAGGTGCTCGTCGACGATCGTGGGTGACTGTTCGGGAAGAATCACGCCGACGATGATGGCTCGCTCGCGGCGGCGGTGCGGTCTTTCCTGGCTCAATGAGAAGGTCTCCACCGTGAATATACAGGAGGGGCGGCCCGGCGATTCCGCGCGGTCGAGCCCGTCGCCCCTTGACGCCCCCTTCCCGGCCCCGCATCATCCCGGCAATGTTCGCGCTTTACGAGGCGCTGCTTCTTCTGGCGTTTCTCGTCCTGCTCCCTCTTTTCGCCGTCGTCGGCTTTCTGCGAGGAAAGTACTGGCCGAATTTCCGCGAACGGCTCGGCTTTCATCGAGGACCCGGGGAGAGTTTCGACATCTGGATCCAGGCCGTATCGGTCGGCGAGGTCGCCGTGGCGCGGGCGCTGGCGAACCAGTTGCGCGAAGGGCGACCGGATCTCCGGATGCTCATCACCACGACCACGATCACCGGCCAGTCGCTCGCCAACAGGCTCTTTCCCGAGGCGACCGTGACGTATTTCCCCTTCGATTTCACCCCCTCGGTGCATCGTTTCCTGCAGCGATACCGGACCAGGATGTACGTCGCGGTCGAGACCGAGATCTGGCCCAATACCGCTCGGATCTGCAGCCGGTCCGGAGCCCGAATCGCCATCGTCAACGGGAGGATTTCGGACCGTTCGTTTCGGCGGTATCGAGCGATCCGCTGGATCCTTCGCCATATCTTCGTCCTCTACGACGTGATCCTCGTGCGCTCGGGCGCTGATCGGGAGCGGTTCGTGGCGATCGGCGCGCCTGCCGAGCGCGTCGAGGTGACCGGCAACCTCAAGTTCGATCAGGACGTCGCGGGAGAGAACGTCCCTTCGATCGCAGCCGACATGCTCGAGCTCGCCGCGGGACGGCCGATCTTCATCGCGGGCTCGACGATGGAGGGGGAGGACGAGGCGATCCTTCCGCACCTTCCGCAGCTCATCGCACAGGGGTGTTTCGTCGTCATCGCGCCGCGCAAGCCCCAGAGGTTCGAGATCGTCGGCGGCCTTTTGGAGACCTCGGGCCTCCGATGCATCCGTCGCAGCCAGATCGGCGAGGGGTTGACGGGAGAGGCGGACCTGCTCCTGCTGGACTCGATCGGCGAGCTCTCCCGCCTCTACCGTCACGCGAGCGCCGCATTCGTGGGCGGAAGCCTGGTCCCCAACGGCGGGCACAATCCGATCGAGCCGGTCTCCGGCGGAGCCCCGGTCGCTTTCGGTCCTCATATGTCGAACTTCCGGGAGATCGCAGAAACCTTCCTCGCGGAAGAGGCGGCGGTCGAGGTGCGGAACGCGACGGAGTTGATGGCTTTCGTGAGTCGGATGATCGGGGACGAGGATGCGCGCCAGGGGCAGATCGAACGGGGCCAGGGGGTGATTCGCGAGAATCGAGGCGCCTCCCGTCGCACGGCTGGACGACTTCTGGAGCTGCTCGAATGAGAGTGACGGCCCCGGCACAGCTCCTCTACACGGCGATCAATCGGGCGCGGCGATCTCTCTACCGGCGCGGGGTTCTGCGGACCGAATCGCTGCCACGGACCGTACTGTCGATCGGAAACCGCGCGATCGGAGGGAGCGGCAAGACCCCGCTGACGATCGCGATCGCGCGCGGCCTGCTGGAGCGCGGGCTTCGGGTCGCCGTCCTCACGCGGGGCTATGGCCGGGACTCTGCCGCCGAGCCGCTGCTGGTCGACGGGGATGATCCCGGAAAGTTCGGAGACGAGCCGGTCGTGATCGCCCGCAACGCTCCGGGGGTGGCGGTCGTCGTCGGTTCGAAGCGGGCCGCCGCGGGGCGATGGTTTCTCGAGACCACGGATTGCGACGTGTTTCTGCTCGATGACGGGTTCCAGCATCTGCAACTCGAGCGCGAGCTCGACCTCGTCATCGAGAGCGCCGGGTCGCGGTGGTTCCGCGAAGGGCCGGAAGCGCTGCGCGACGCCGACGTGATCTTCCGCCGGGGTGCGCCTGCATCGGAGCCGCGCGAGCTTGCGCTCGAAATCGTGCCGGTGGACTGGGTCCGGTCGAATGAGCCTCTCGAGCTCGAACGGCTGCGTGGGGCTCGGGTGTTCGCCTTTGCCGGGCTTGCGGACAATGATCAGTTCTTCCGAACCCTCGAGGGCCTCGGCGCGCGCGTGGTCGGGCGTCTCGGGTTTCCCGATCATCGCGCGTACCGGCCGTCGGATTTGGAGAAGATTCGAAGGGAGAGCGAGGCCGTCTCCGCGGAGATCATGATCACGACCGAGAAGGATGCCGTGAAGGCGGCCGGTCTGGGCGCCGCGGTGCTGAGAGTCGCCGCCAAAATCGAGCGCGAGCAGGAACTGCTCGACCTGCTGGTCTCGAAAGTGCGCAGGCCGGAGAATTTCAGACGGGGATGAGTGATTTATGTCGCCCGTGAGTGAATCGACCGACCGCGGGCTCCGTCCGCCGATCCGCAAAGGCGGCAAGAAGTCGAAGCCGCTGATCTGGGCCGAGTACGCGCTGTTCCGTCTGATCGCGGGCGCTTTCCGAAAGGCGAGTCCGGAGGCGGTGGAACGGTGGGGCCGCCGTGCCGGGCGGCTTTTCGGACGCGTGCTCCGCCGCCGCACGCGGCTCGCAGGGCGGAATCTCGAGAGAGTGTTCCCGGGCATCTCCCCGGGCGAACGGGACCGGATCGTCGACGCCTGCTGGCAGCACTATGGCAGGACGACGTTCGAGTTCATGCACTCGATCGACGAGCCGATCGAATCGATCGCGGAGCGGTTCGATCTGAGCGAGGACACACGCGCCGCTCTGGTCCAACTCGATTCGAGCGGAGGGATCTTCGCGACAGCACATTTCGGCAGCTGGGAGTTCGCGATTGCGATCCTGGCGCAGTTGCTCGAGGGGGAGAAAGCGGCCGTCGCGCGACCTCTCGACAATCCCTGGATCGACGAGCATTTGAATCGGGCGCGACTGCGCGCCGGCGTGCAGATGATCGACCGCCGGAATGCCGCGCGTCCGCTGATGCAGATTCTCGGCCGCGGTGGCATCGTCGGGATGGTCCCCGATCAGGCGGTCAAGCCCCGCGAGGGACTTCTCGTTCCGTTTCTCGGCGTCCCGGCGTGGACCACTTCCGCCCCGGCGAAGCTCGCGCTACGGTACGACCTCCCGATCTACTGTTTCTTCGCATGGCCCGAGCCGCACGGCCGCCGTCTACGGCTCGAGGTGGACTCGCCGATCATCCCCTCCCGCCTTCCCGAGGAGCAGCGCACCACCGAGTTCCTCACCGCGCAGATGAACGAGTTGATCTCGAGGCGCATCCGGCAGAACCCGGAATTGTGGCTCTGGATGCATGATCGCTGGAAAGGAGCGCCGACGGGATGAGCCAGAGCTCGCACCCCTTCGCGTGAGCCGCCCTTGAACTGGACGTTTCTCTATCTGGCCGCGGTCTGGGCTGCCGGCGTGTTTGCCTGGCGGCGATTGGCGACGCCATTCTCATGGCGTGTCGCTCTTTTCTTCTACCTTCTCGTCCTTGTCTTTCTCTTCCAGCCGCTCACCGGCGACTGGACGAGTGTGTCGGTCGATTATCTGTTCCGTCTCAGCCCGTGGCAGGAGATGAACCCGAACGTCCAGCCGGGAAACTCGGAACTGAATGACCTTCCGTTGCAGATCGTTCCCTGGGCGCATCAGGTCCGCGAGTCGTGGAAGTCGTTCGATGCTCCTCTCTGGAATCCGTCGGCGGCGGCTGGCTACCCGCTTCTCGCGAACGGGCAGAGCGCGGCGTTTTCCCTTCTGCGCTGGGTCACCCTTCCGCTGGGGCTGGCGGACGCCTTCACGTGCGAGGCGGCTCTCAAGATCCTGCTCGCGCTCGCCGGGGCCTTTCTCTTTCTGCGCCGGAGAACCACGGAGATTCCGGCGCTGGTGGGCGCGGTCAGCTTCGGCTTCTCGACTGCGCTGCTCGTCTGGCTTCACTTTCCCCTCGCGACCGTGAGCGCCTGGCTGCCGGCCGTCTTTCTCGCCATCGATCTGTGGATCGAGAAGCGGAGTTTCGGGAGGTTCATCCTCGTCGCGGTCGTTTTCTCGCAGCTTCTTCTCGGGGGCCATCCGGAGACCGCCGCGCACATCATCTTCGGAGCGGGCCTCTGGCTGCTCTTCCGGCTGTTCGCGGAGCCGCGCGGCGGCCGCGAGCGCGCCAGCCTGCTCGGGGGAGTCGTCGGGGCGGGAGTGCTCGCATTCGCGCTGGCCCTGCCTCAGGTTCTTCCGCTGCTCGAAGCGCTTCCGTCGACGAAGCGGTGGGACATGCTCGAGGAGTTTCCCGGGGCCCACGTTCGTTCGACCGACGCCCGATTTCTCGTCAATTTCATTCAGCCGGCTTTCTACGGCACCGTCAGGGAAGGGACGGCGTGGGGGCCCGCGCACGCGGAGGTGGTTGCGGGATACGGGGGGATCCTCGCCGCGGCCGCCTGGCCCGGGATGCTGTTGGTCGTGCTGCGACGGAGGAAGTGGGACGACGAATCGACGTTTCTCGTGTTCGCGGTTCCGCTGCTGATGGGGATCGCGCTGCACTGGCCTTTCATCAGCGATGCTTTCGAAGCGATTCCACTCTTTTCCCTCGCGGCGAACGCGCGGGTCCGGCTTCTGGTGGTGTGGTTCCTCGCGATCCTGGCCGCAAGGCTCGTGCAGCTCGCCGCGGAAGGAACGCGCTGGCCTCTGGCGGTCGGCGGCGGAGCGATGGCAGTTGCGCTGTTTCTCGCGTTCGCGCTCAGCAGGCTCGATCCCGGAACCGGAGCCTGGAGCGAGTCGCTGAGGACGACCGCGCCCGCGATCGCGGTGCTCGCGGTAATGTTGCTCGTGATCGCCGTGCCGGCGCGCGCGCGACGCGTCGCGCTGCTCGCATTGCTCGCGGTCGTCGTCGCCGACGTCCAATCGCACGGCTCCGGTTTCAACCCGCCGGTTTCGAAGTCCTATTTCTATCCGCGCACCCCGATCATCTCGAAGATCCTCGAGCTGAAGTCTCTCGAGGGTACCTCCGATCCGCTCGCCTGGCGGATGACGGCTCTCGGCGGGATGCTCTTCCCGAACACCCCCGCGATCTATGGCCTCGATGACATTCGCGGCCATGACCCCATGGCCAACGGAAAGGTCCTCGGGGTACTTCGCGTCTTCACCGGCTACACGAGCGACAGTTACTTCGGCATGCTGAGAGACGTCTCGCATCCGGTCATCGATTTCATGGGCGTCCGGTACGTGCTGACGTCTCCCGAAGACACGCTCCCGGCGGGGCAGTGGGAAGAGGTCTACTCGGGGGCGGACGGGAGGATCTTCCGCAACCTCGAGGCGCTGCCGCGGTTCTTTCCCGTTCGCCACGTCCTGATGGAGTTCGATGACGAGGCGAGAACCAGGACGCTGCTCGGCAACCCCGACTGGGCGAATGCAGCCGTCGTAAAGCGCCTTCCGTCGAACCTGATGCCGATCGCGCAAGGCGATCTCTTCGGACCCACGAAAGACCTGGCGTGGCCTGCGTCGCTGCGCCTGTCGGCCGCCGGTGACGATCGGTTCCTGATGACTGTCGATGCTCCCCGCTGGACTCTGATCGCGAGCAGCCAGCCCGACTGGCCTGGTTGGAGGGTAATACGCAACGGGACGGAGCGGTTGCGGACGATCCGCATCAACGCCGCATTCATGGGCTTTCTCGTGCCCCCCGGCCGTTCCGAGATCGAGGTCTACTACGCCCCACGCTCTTACTGGGTCGGCATGTGGATTTCGCTCTCGGCGCTGCTCGTGCTCGCTCTCGCCGGCCTGCTGATGGCGCGCCGGCGCCGGCGCGCCGCTTCGAATCTATAATGTCCGTAATGAGCGGGCCGGCAGAGAAGCGTTTCAAGATCGGTGAGGTCTGCCGGATGGCGGGCGTGCAGCCGTACGTGCTTCGCTACTGGGAGACCGAGTTTCCTCCGCTGGCCCCCGGTAAGACCGGGGGAGGCCAGCGTCTCTACACCCAGCGTGAAATCGATGTGATCCTCCGGATCAAGGAGCTTCTCTACGATGAGGGGTTCACGATCGCGGGCGCGAAGAAGAAGCTGGAAGCCGAGCTCGACGACAGCGGAGCGCTCCGTCCCGCCGAGCCCGAGCCGGTCGAGACTGCGGCGAAGAAGAAGAAAGGCGGGGGGAGGGGAACGACCGGCCGCGCCGCCGTCGGAAAGATCCGCCGCGAGCTCGAAGAGATTCTCGAGATGCTCTCCCGCTGAGCGCCGGCTTACCCGAATACGCTGCGGCAGATCGACTCGAGTCCCGCGCGGTCTTCCTCGTCGAAAGCGTCGAGCCTGTCCGAGTCGACGTCGAGCACGGCGATCAGCTGTCCCCCGGAGTCGAATACCGGCACCACGATCTCCGATTTCGAGCGCGAATCACACGCAATGTGTCCAGGGAACGTCTCGACGTCGGCGACGATGAGAGTCTCGTGCTTTTCGGCCGCCGTTCCGCAGACACCGCGGCCGATCTCGATCTGGAGACACCCGACCGTCCCGTTGTAAGGGCCGATGACGAGGCGGCCGTCGATCATGCGGTAGAAGCCTGTCCAAAAGAAGGTCTCGAAGGCGCTCGCGAGAACGGATGCCACGGTTGCCATCCTGGCGATCACATCCAGCTCGAATCCTCCTTCGTCCGTCAGGATCGCCAGAATCGCGGAACGGGCTTCTTCGTAGCGCTGAGCTTTGGAAGTCGTCATGCGGAGCGGATCGTAACAAAGAAAACGGGCGCCGGTGGAAGGCCGGCGCCCGTTTTCAGATCGGTGACGTGACAGGAGGGTCCGTCGTTCCGTCGTTGCTTCTGTTCAGCCGCGAGTGCGGTCTCTGCGCGAAACCACCTTCACGGGGAGGGGTCGGTTGGTTTGTCTGGCGAGCGCAATTCCGAGGGTGCCCGCCGCGAGTGCCGTTGCAATCATGAGGATGAGTTCCATTGGGTATCCTTTCGCTGGCTGCGTCGCCTGCTTCCTTCCAGGTTTGCACGGCAGATGCCATCTGATACGCCCGAACATCCGGGAGGTTTCAGGGGAGAACGACGGTTATGGTAACGGTCAGTGTCCTTTCGGGGGACACTCCGTCATCGAAACGAGGCGGAAAAACGGCAGCGGGCTCTCAGACGGCAGGGCGGAGCGAGCGGTAAAGGCGGTCGTATTCCGCGGCGGATGCATCCCAGGAGAAGTCGAGCCCCATTCCGCGCCGCTGGATGCCACTCCACGTCGGCCGGTCGCGGAAAGCCATTCTGGCCACCAGCAGCGTCTGGTCGAGAGCCTCCGGCTCGGGAAGCGTGAAGGAGAAGCCGGTCGCGGAGGAGGCGTTGGTTCCGTCCCAGCCGTCGACCGTGTCGGCGAGCCCGCCGGTTGAGCGGACGATCGGGAGTGTTCCGTAGCGAAGCGCGTACATCTGGTTCAGTCCACACGGTTCGTAGCGGGAAGGCATCACGGTGGCGTCGGACCCGGCGATGATGCGATGCGCGAGGGGAGTGTCGAAACGGGTCCACGCTGCGACCGAGCCCGGATTCGCCTCGGCCGCGGCACGCAGCTCCCGTTCGAGGTCGTACTCGCCGGTTCCGAGAACGGCGATCTGCCATCCGGCGCGGACCAGTTTCGGGATGAGAGGGATGAACAGATCGAACCCTTTCTGCTCGACCAGGCGGGAGATCGCGCACAGCAGCGGAGTTCGGGGAACGGCTTCCAGCCCCGCTTCCTTCCGAAGAGCCTTCTTGCAGACGCCCTTCCCCGACGGGTCACCTGCCGAGAACGGCGCGGCAATGAGAGGGTCCGACGAGGGATCCCATTCGATCGGGTCGATCCCGTTGAGGATTCCGCTCAGTTTGTGCGACGACTCGCGCAGAAGCCCGTCGAAGCCGGCGCCGAACTCGGGAGTCTGAATCTCTCTCGCATAGGTGGGTGAGACCGTCGTGACTCGGTCCGCGAAGACGATCCCTCCCTTCATCAGCACGATATCGCCGTAGTACTCCAGAGCGTGCGGTCCGAGATACCGGGTGGGGAGCTCGAGGGCGGCGAAGCGGTCCGCACCGTAGCGTCCCTGATAGTTGAGGTTGTGGATCGTGTAAACGGAAGCAGCGCCGGCGAAGGAGCTCGAGTGCCGAAGCCCGGCATCGAGGCGGATCGGCAGCAGAGCAGCCTGCCAGTCGTGCGCGTGAACGATGTCGAACCTCAGGCCGAGGTGTTCCGCGGAAGCGACGATGGCGCGAGAGAAGAACGCGTAGCGCTCGAGATTGTCGTCGAAGCCGTCATCGCGACCCCAGTAGAGCCCCCCGCGATCGAAGTAGTGGTCGTTCGAGACGAACCAGACCGGGACCGAGCTCCCCGGCAGCACCGTGCGGAGGATCTCGAAGGAGCCGGCACCGCTTCGGTCGCCGATGTCGAGCCGGCCTCGGTTCTCGAGTGTGGCACCGTGACGCTCGCACCACGAGCGCACCTCGCGGTAGAAAGGGCAGAAGACGTGGACCTCGTGGCCGAAGTGTGGAAGGAACTTCGGGAGCGAGCCACAGACGTCGCCCAGGCCGCCGGTCTTGGCGAACGGCGTGACTTCAGCCGATGCGAAAAGGATCTGCATCAGGAGATGAGAATCGCGGCGTAGCCGACGACGGCGTCGTAGTCGCCGCTGACCTCACCCGAAGTCGCATGGCGGAGAAGCTCGCCCTTCGTCGCACCCAGGGCTTTGGATGCAGCGAGCATCGTCGCCGTCGGGATCGAGCCGCACATCGAGATGTCTTCCTCGCGAACCCTCTGCCAGAGCGCGGCCTGATCGAGGGCGAGTATCGGCTCGATGGCTTCGAAGTCCTTTCGCAGCGTGATCTGCTGATTCTCGTAGTGGTTGAGATCGGAGCTCGCGAAGATTCCGACGGGCTCGGAGCTCGCCAGGACGACCGCAGCGATCGCGCGGCCGATGGCTTCGCACTGATCGAGCGTCGGGACCGACAGACAGATCGGGACGAAGCTGAAGTCCTCTCGGACCGCCTGAAGAAGAGGTAGCTGAACCTCGAGTGAGTGCTCCCGGTCGTGCGCCCGACGATCTTCCTCGAGCATCGGGCCCTCGGCCATGAGTGCGGCAGCGAGCTCCCCGTCGATCGGCACGTCTCCCATGGGTGTATGCCAGGCGCCTGAGCACTCAATCGCCGCCGTCCGGCCGCGGCCGGTGTGATTCGGGCCGAGGAGGATCACCTTCCGCGGAATCTCGACCGTTGCGTAGACGCACGCCGCCACCGCCCCGCTGTACATGAGCCCTGCATGAGGCACGACGGCCGCGGTGAATGCTCTTCGATCTGCCGGCGCATCCGCCGCCGCAAAACAGTCGTCGACCTGCCGGCGCAGACGCCCGGGATCGGCTTCGTAGAACATCCCGCAGACGGCGGGTGGACGGATCCTCATCGCCGGAATGGTAGCGCAGGCGGAGCCGAGTGCAATGTGCAGGGACCGGGGGTGCATCGGTCCCCTCGCCGCGGTCGACGATCGGAAGCGTCCCGCGGGCATCGAGAAGCGTCCTCAGCGACAAAAACCGCTGTGATCTCGAATACCTCCCGAACCTCTCCTGTTTTGGTAGTGTGATCCCGCCGGGTGGGCAGGTGGAAGCCCGGCAGACGAATTGAAAATCAGGGTTCGCGGACGGATTCGAGGCGAAGCTCCCTCCTTACCGAGGCAGAGACCGACCCTCGGCCTGTACGACCCGATAACGGGTTGCGCAGCTGCAGCCCGACGCATCGAAGCGACATCTGTCCGTCCGCGACGAAAGACGCCGCAACCTCCGGGTTGCGGCGTTTTTTTTGTCAGAACGACGGTGAGTAGAGAGCGGCGTTGAGAAGAATCGGCAGCGTCCCGCGCCAGAATGACCGGAAGTACGGCTCGCCGGCGAAGGTGATCACTTTCCCGCGGCCCTTCTTTTCGACCACCAGCCACGCGGATCCTTCGAGCCGTTCGATCGACTCCGGCCATGCGAATCCGGCCACGAGAGGATCTGTCTCCGGAAGGCGCAGGATGTTGTCCACTCCGTAGGAAACCGGGAGCAGCGCATCGCTTCCGCTGATCAGGACGGCCGGAGCCTGATCGAGGCCGAACGTCAGCCAGTTCCGCTCGTTCATCACGGTCCGGAACGCGGCACCGGGAACGCCGAAGTCGTGATAGCGCGAGGGGGCGGAGTCCTCATCGTCATCCGTCTTCTCGGGCTCCCAGACGCGGGTCTTCGAGAACGGCTTATCCCCGCCCCGCAGCGCGCGCGCGGATCTCCCGATCGCGATCAGGGTATTGCCTCCCTCGACCCATGCGGCGAGCCGATCGAGGGTCGGCTGCCCGAGGCTCTGATCCCATCCCGTTCCGTCGGGAAGAATGAGGACGCGGAATTTCGACAGATCGGCCGCACCGAGCCGATTGGAGCCGAGGGCCGTGTAAGGAATCCGAATCTCCCGGTCGAAGGTATGCCAGAGATGGCCGTACGAGGTCGGCGAGACGCCCTCTCCTCCCACGATTGCGATCTGAGGATCGCGGACGTAGTGGACCTTGCTCGAGCCGAGCGCGAGGCCGCCACTCCAGCCTGAATCGACGGCGACGAAGGTCGCGGGCGCTGAGAGGTGACTTTCGACGAGGGCGCCGAGGACCTCGGAGGAGTTGTTGTTCTTCTGGACGAGAAGGCTGCCGCGGGCGAAAGTGCGGCCGCCGTGATTCAGCTCGACGTCGATGACGCTGAAGTGGATTTCGCGACGAAGCAGCTCTCCAGCCAGACGGTAGACCTCCGGATCGCGCGCGTCGACGATCCACCCGAATCTCGCCTCGACCGGTGGTGCGGGAGGCGCGGCCGGGGACCACCGGGCAAGTGCCGCCGACGGGATGTTCACCCCCGTGGCCCAGGCGTCGAGGTTGAAGGCGAGCGGTAGCGACCAGGCGGTGATGTCGTAGAACTGGTCCGGCTCATCGGCGTCGACCAGACTCCGTTGAGCTTCGATGAAGGCGCGGTTGAGCTCCGGAGTCTTCTCGAAAAGCGTTCGTACGAGAGCGCCCATCGGCTGCCTGGAGGAGATCACCACCGTCCCGGCGGGGAACTCGGAACGGACGGGTCCGCGGTCGGCGACCGGACGGGCCTCGATTCTCCGGGAGGAGACGAGTTGCTGCAGCTCGATACTCTGGCGCTCGAGCATCGCGAGCGCCGCGGGGAGATTTGGGGACCCCGGGGGGATGAGCCAGCTGATCTGGGGTGCCTCGATCTGACGGCGGACGACTCCGAGAGTGTGTGCGAGAAGCTGTCGGCGATTGGTCGATGCCGTCCTGAGGGTGGCCATGGCGGCGGTGAAGTGGCGTTCGGCGCGGTCCGCGAGAGTCAGGATCGAGCCGTCCTCCCGCTCGACCGCCCGGCCGGCAAAGCCGTGTCCCGCCATTTCGTAGGTCATCCCGACCGCTCCTTGAAATGACGGCCAGGAGTCGCCATACCCCGGGTAAAAGAGGTCGAAGTGCTCGCCCACGAAGAACGGCCATCCCCGGGATGAGAACGCCTCGGCATTGGCGCGGCCGAACGCGTCGAGCCACTCCGAGGTATCGGGGTCGATGTTGGCGTTGATCGGGTCTGCGTCGGGTGGAAAGAAATAGTTGGAGTCGTGCCACATTTCGTGGAAGTCGACGAACACCTGTGGCTTCCACTGGAGATAGGCCCGCACACGCGCCTGCGACTCCGGCTGGCTCGTCCAGAGCCAGTCGCGGTTCATGTCGACGAGGTAGTGATTGAACCGGCCGCCCGGCCACGGTTGATGGTGCTCGAGGGCTTCGGGATCCGGATCGGGTTTCGCTCCTACACGGCCCTCGAACCAGTTCACGTAGCGCTGGCGCCCGTCGGGGTTCTGCAAAGGGTCGATGATGACGACGGTGTGTTCGAGGATGCCGCGGATCTCGTCGTCGCCCTTCATGAGGCGGTCGGCCACGAGCATCGCCGCCTCGGCCGAGGAAGCCTCGTCTCCATGGACGCCGAAGGCGAGCCAAACGATCGCCGGCATGTTCTCGACGATCGACTCTGCTTCGGAATCGCTCAGCCCCCGGGGATCCGAGAGCGAGACGACCGCGCGGCGGATCTCGGAGAGTCGTGAGCGATTCGCATCGGACGTGATCACCGCATAGACGAGAGGTCGTTGCTCGATCGTGGTGCCGAAGCGCTCGAGCGAGATGCGCTCGGGCCGCGCGGCCGCGAGGGCCTCGAAGTAGTCCACGATCCGGTGATGAGGCGTGAACCGCGCTCCGATCTCCCATCCGAGAAAAGTGGCGGGCGCCGGCGCCGCGGCGAGCGGAAAAGCAAGAAGAACAAGCAGAAGAGCGACGATCGATCTCATCGGCTGCGCGAACCTCATTCGGGAGGATTTCCCCGTAGGGAGTCGAAATCTTACTGCAGAGGAGTGCCTCGTATGCCTCAGTCGTTCATCGAGACGGAAGCCGGAGGCACCGGCGAGGAAAGCTGCGAGGAGTGGATGCCGAGCCGTTTCATCATCTCGTTGAGAGTCGACGGCTTGACCTGAAGCAGCTCGGCAGCGCGCTTCTGGACTCCGTTCGCGAGCTCGAGCGACTGGAGGATGAGGCTTCTCTCGTAGCGGGAAACCGCGTCCTTGAGCGAAAGACCGTCCGGAGGAACGATCACGACGGGATGATCGTCCTGCCTCGGAAAGCGGAGGTATTCGGGGAGCAGGTCGACGCCGATCCTTTCGCTGGTGCACAGGACCACGGCCCGCTCGATCGTGTTCTCGAGCTCCCGCACGTTCCCCGGCCACGAATGATCCATGATGTACTTCATCGCCTCGGGCGTCAGCTCCTTGATCCGCTTCCGGTTCTCGTCGGAGTACTTCTGGAGGAAGTGGGCGACCAGCAGAGGGATGTCCTCGCGCCGCCGCCGGAGAGGGGGGAGGGAGACCTTGATGACGTTCAGCCGGTAGAAGAGGTCTTCCCGGAACTGGCCCGCCTCGACCAGCTCGGTCAGCTCGATGTTGCTCGCGGCGATGATGCGGACGTCGACCCGGATGGTCTCGACCGCGCCGAGGCGCATGAACTCCTTTTCCTGGATGACGCGCAGAAGCTTGGCCTGGGTCTCGAGGTTGATCGTGCCGATCTCGTTGAGGAAGATCGAGCCCCCGTCGGCGACCTCGAACAGTCCCCGCTTGGTGGCGATCGCGCCGGTAAAGGCGCCCTTGATGTGTCCGAACAGATTCGATTCCAGCAGCTCGGGGGGGAGGGAGCCGGAGTTGACGGTGACGAACGGCATGCGCGCACGGGGAGAGGCGTGGTGGATTGCCTTCGCGACCAGCTCCTTGCCGGTCCCCGATTCGCCCGCGATCAGGATGTTCGACCTGGAGGGTGCCGCGAGCCGGATCAGATCGAAGATCTTCCGCATCGGCTCGCTCTTTCCGATGATGTTGGAGAAGGAGTACTTTTCGGACAGCTCTTCCTTGAGTCTCTGGTTCTCGTTCGACAGGCGCCGCTGCTCGAGCGCCTTGTTGACCGTGAGCACGACCTCCTCGTTCTTGAACGGCTTCGGAATGTAGTGGAACGCCCCCTGCTTCATCGCGACGATCGCGCCGTCGATCGAGGAATAGGCGGTGATGATCACGACCGGGATCTCCGGGTTCGTCTGCCTCACGACCCGCAGGACTTCAGAGCCGCTCATGCCCGGCAGCATCATGTCGAGGATGATCAGGTCGATGTCGTCCTGATCGAGGCAGGAGAGGCCTTCCTCGCCGCTGGCGGCGGAAACGACTTCGAACCCCTCGCGGCGGAGCACCGCGTCGAGAACGTCGCGGAGGACCTCTTCGTCGTCGATGATCAGAATTTTCATCAGTGATCCGTCGTGGCGGGCTCTTTCCCGGGTGCGTTTCCGGCCTCTTCAGGAGCCTCCGACTCCCCCCACAACGGGAGAAGGACCAAAAATGTTGCACCCTCGCCGGGGGCGCTTTCAACGGAAATCTCGCCTCCGAGCTGGCGGACGATCTTCTCGCAGATCGCGAGACCGAGGCCGGTGCCGCCCTGCCCCCGCTTGCTCGTGACCAGGGGCTGGAAAATCCGGTCGCGGATGTCCGCCGGGATGCCCCTTCCGTCGTCCCGGACGCGGAGCCGGGCGTGGGCTCCCTCGGAGTCGAGCTGGACCCAGACATTCCCTCCCGTGTCGACCGCATCGCGCGCGTTGAGAACCAGGTTGGTCAGCAACTGCTGAAGCTCGTGTGGATTGCCGAGGACGAATACGGGCTCGCTGATCTCGATGTGAAGGCGGATCTGCTTGCCGCGGAACAGGATCTCGTGAAGGCTGAGGGTCGAGCGGATGATCTCGCCGAAATCGACGCGATCGACGGACTTCTGCCGGTTGGCGGCGAAATCGAGCAGGTTGTTCACCAGATGCGAGGCCCGGAATGTCTGGAGCTCCATCTTCTTGAGCACCGAATAGCGGGGATCGTCCGGTGCGAGATCGGACAGAAGCAGCTGGGCATAGGACGAGATGCCGGTGAGAGGTGTGTTGACCTCGTGCGCGACACCCGCGGCGAGCAGACCGAGAGCGGCGAGGCGTTCCTTGTCCTGGAGCTCGCGCTCGAGCCGCACGCGGTCGGTAATGTCGCCGATCACCATCACCCGGGTCCCGAAAGGGGCGTCGGGGGCGCTGAACGAGCCGATGGTCACCGACAGCTCTTTCGACTCGCCGCGGCGGTTCTCGAAGCGGGCCTCGATCGTGGTGGAATTGCTCGAAGAGAGCTCGGCGTAGGGAGGGAAAATCGCCTCGATCGGCTCGACCGTCCCC
>JBHEOL010000030.1:0-7216 GCA_046261635.1 Thermoanaerobaculia bacterium
GTATTTGCCCTTACTTCTGCCTTCTGCCTTCTGCCTTCTGCCTTCTGCCTTCTGCCTTCTGACTTTCCTCCTGGCTTCTGGCTTTACTCCGCCCTCCCGCCCTTATAATGCCCGCTCAATGAAACGCCTCGCCTTTCCCGATGCTCTCGTGCTGATCTTCGCGATGATCGTACTCGCGCAGATTGCGACCTGGATGCTACCGGCTGGCGAGTACGATCGGGAGCCGGTGTCGAGTGTGGCCGAGGCCCCGGAGTCGATCACGCTTCCGCCGGGATCGACGATTCAGTCACCCGAAGGCACGGTTCCTCTCGAGGGAGAGATCACGCTGCCGGCGGGGACCGAGCGATTCTCCCCGGGACGAAAGGTCAAGGACGGCACCTACCATCGTGTCGATGCGGATCCGCTTCCGTGGCATGCGTTCCTGACGCGCATCCCGGTCGGGATGGAGAAGGCCGCAGACATCATCTTCTTCGTATTGATCGTCGGCGGTGTGATCGCGGTGGTGAGGCGCACCGGAGCGATCGACGCGCTGATCGGCGCGGCGATCAAGAGACTCGGGGGCTCGCCCATCCTGCTCACCGGCGGGATGATCACCCTGTTCGCCGTCGGTTCCTC
The DNA here is from genome assembly GCA_046261635.1 of Thermoanaerobaculia bacterium. GTDB lineage: Bacteria > Acidobacteriota > Thermoanaerobaculia > Gp7-AA8 > Gp7-AA8 > JBHEPS01. The sequence continues at coordinate 616 of JBHEOL010000030.1, forward strand.
GACGATCGGCATGGCCGAGGAGTACATGCCGTTCATCCCGATCCTGGTGGCGATGTGCCTGGCCCTCAACATGGATGCGATCGTCGCGATGGGGATCGTCTACATCGGAGCGGGAGTCGGCTACGGCGCCGCGGCTCTGAACCCGTTCACCGTGATGATCGCCAAGGACATCGCCGGACAGCCGGCCGACGTCTGGTTCTGGCAGCGCTGGGCCCTGCTTGCGGTGCTGATCGTGATCGGGACGCATCACCTGCTCCGTTATGCGAAGAAGATTCAGCTCCATCCCGAGCTGAGCCTCGTTCACGACGTCGACTACACCCACGGCTTTCACATGCCGGAGAACGTTCCCCTGACGGGGCGGCGGATCGCGATCCTCATCGCCTTTGCCGCGATGATCGGCGTCTTCATCTGGGGAGTGAAAGCCCACGACTGGTACCTCATCGAGCTCGCAGCTCTTTTCCTCGGGCTCGCGATCTTCTCGGCGATCGTCGGCGGGCTGACGCCGAACCAGGTTTCGCAGGGATTTCTCGAGGGGGCGGCCGAGCTGAGCGGGACCGCGATCCTGATCGGCTTCGCCCGGACCATCGAGGTCGTGCTCGCCGATGCGCGCGTGATCGACACGGTCATCCACGGCATCGCCGGGACCCTCCAGAGAGCCGACGTGTTCGGGGCCTTCGCGCCGGTGGTCTCGGCCTGGGGAATGCTCCTGGTGCAGAGCATCACGAATTTCCTCATCCCCTCCGGGAGCGGCCAGGCCTACGTCACGATGCCGATCATGGCGCCGCTGGCAGACCTCACCCGGGTCGGGCGCGAGACCGCCATTCTCGCCTATCAGTTCGGCGACGGCCTCATGAACATGATCGTCCCCACCAATGCGCTGCTCATGGGGATGCTCGCCCTCGGTCGTATCCCCTTCCAGCGGTGGGCGCGCTTCATCCTGCCGCTCCTCGGAAAAATCTATCTCGTTTTGCTCGTCGTCCTCGGATACGCGGCGATGATCCAGCTCCAGTGAAACCCAGGAGGTGACGATGTCCAGGACAATCACGATCGCTCTGATGACCGCCGCTCTTCTCGCGTGCTCGCCCGGCGAGGAGCCCGCCGAGCGCCGCTCGGAGACCACGATCGAGAAAGAAGCCGAAGCCGGCAACTACGGCGACAAGGTCGTCGCCGCGAAGAGACGGGCGGAAGAGATCGCCGCCGAGCAGAACAAGAAGACCGCCGAGACCAACGCGGCCATCGACGCCACGCAGTAACCGTGGTGGATGAGGCCGGGACTTGCCAGTCCCGGCCTCAACCTCAGAACCGGAACAGCGGCCGGAAGTTCGACATGAACGGCCATGGTGTCATGACGAGCATCAGCACCAGGGCAATCGTGAAGAAGATCGCCATCCGGCTGTATTTCTTCGCCGGCGTCGCCGCCTTCCGTCCCGCGATCTTTCCGACGTGCACGAGCGCGATGGCGATGATCATCATCAGCCCGTGCTCGAGTCCCCAGTAGCGGAGTCCCGAATCCCCCATCGCCTCGCCGGGGCCCGCCAGAAAGGAGCGAGCGAAGGGAGAGACGAAATAGAGGACCAGCCCGATCAGGAGCTGCAGGTCGGCGATGATCATGAAGATGAGCGCTGACTTGTCGGCGCCCGCGGTGGCGGAGCTGTTCCGGGCCCTGAGCGCCGCGACGATCGCCACGACTCCGGCGATGATGATGGCCCAACGGCCCCAGTTGTGAAGCGCGAGCAGAAAACCGTACATCGATTCGAGCTCCTCCGTTCGAGATTGGCCCGCATCATAACCCGCCGCCCGCTTCCGTCCTATCCCCTGTCCGGCCTGTCCGTCTTTCGTGGGAGGCTGAAGGCGGAGGATGAATCCTCCGCCACAGTGGCAGAGGATCTTTTCCTCTGCCGGGGGTGACGCGCGACTCGGCACCCGCCCACCCGCGGAGGATGAATCCTCCGCTACTTCCTCTACACTTCCGCCGTGCAGCAGATCCTGATGCTTCTCGGCCGGCATGGAGCCGGGGTCGTTTTCGTCATCGCCTTTCTCGAGCAGATCGGCGCTCCGGTCCCCGCCATCCCCGTCATCATCGTCGCCGGGGGCGTCAGCGCCGCCGCCGGGCACAGCATCCTCTGGCTCTTTTCACTCGCCATGGCCGGTGCCCTCATCGCCGACTCGCTCTGGTACTTCCTCGGAAGGCATTACGGCTACCGCGTTCTTGGATTCCTCTGCAGGGTCTCGCTCTCTCCCGATTCCTGCGTGAGGCGGACCGAGACCTTCTTCACGAGATGGGGATTTCAGTCGCTGCTCGTTGCGAAATTCATCCCTGGCTTCTCCATCGTCGCGCCTCCCATGGCCGGCACGATCCGGAGCTCTGGCTACGTTCGATTCATCCTCTGGGACGCGGCCGGCGCTGCGATCTGGGCAGGAAGCTCTCTGGCCGTCGGCGTCATCTTCCGTCATGCCATCGACCGCACGCTCAACGCGCTCGCCGAGCTCGGAACCCAGGCGCTGCTGCTGATTTTCCTTCTGCTCGCGCTCTTCGTCCTCTTCAAGTGGTGGGAGCGCCGCCGCTTCTTCAAGCTCCTTCGCATGGCACGGATCACCCCCGAGGCGCTCCGCGAACGGATGACGACCGGCCCTGCGCTCGTGATCCTCGACGTCCGCTCGGCGGCGGCGCAGGCCGTCGAACCGGGACACATCCCCGGCGCGCTGATGCTCGATCCGGACGATCTCGAATCGCGGCTGGAGGCAATCCCGCGCCATGAAGAGATCGTCCTCTACTGCACGTGACCGAACGAAGCCTCGGCGGCCCGGGTGGCTCGCCAGCTCATCGACAAGGGTTACCGGCGCGTCCGTCCCCTCGCGGGCGGCCTCGACGCCTGGATCGCGGCAGGCTACGAGATCGAATGAGCCGGACCGTGCCATTCGCCGTCCCGGATCGGGACTGAACCCCCCTTGTGGTTCTCCCTTCAGCGGGTTAGCTTGAATCCCATGGAAGAACCCGCTCCGCAGACGGCTCCCTCACGGATTCTCTCGCTCCTCTTCGGGATGGGCTTCCAGCCGCGGCGGACCATCCGATGGATCGTTGCCGAGCGCGGCGCGCGCGGAACCCTGGCGCTCGTGCTCGCGCTCTCGCTGATCCGAACCGTCGTCTCGATCCCGCGGGAGTCCTACTCCGCGGCGATGTCGGCGTGGGGTGGGTGGGGCGCCCTCGGAGTGATGATCGCGCTGCTTCTTTTCGTCGCCGCACTGGTCGTGGCGGGGTACTTCGCGATCTCGGGGCTGACGCTCCTCTCGGGGCGGTGGCTCGGAGGGAAAGCGACCTGGACCTCGATCCGCGCCGCGCTGGCCTGGGGACTCGCTCCCCTCTACTGGGGGCTGCTGATCCGCATTCCGGCAGCCATCTTCTGGCCCGACGCGCACTCCGCACTCAACTCCGACAGGGCCGTGCGCATCGGCGGTGAGATGGTTCGGATGCGCGGCTTCACGGATGCCTCTCCGTTCCAGGTGGCGATTCTCGCAGGGCTCGAGTTCCTCGTCTTTGCCTGGCTCCTCGTGATCCTGAGCCGCTCGCTCGGCGAAGTTCAGGAGTTCAGCGGATGGGAAGGATTCGCAAACCTCGTCATCGCACTGGTCCTGCCGGTCACCGCGATCGTCGTCGTGGTGGTCGCGGCCGCGCTGGCGTTTTGAAAAGCAGGGGCCAGGGGCCAGGAAGAGCAAAGTCAGAAGTCAGAAGGCAGAAGGCAGAAGGCAGAAGGCAGAAGTAAAAGCAAAATCAACAGCGCTCTTGCCGTTGCATTTACTTCTGCCTTCTGCCTTCTGACTTCTGACTTTACTTCCTGGCCCCTGGCCCTAGTCCCTAGTCCCTCCGGTAGATCTCGCTTCCCTGCCTTCTGAACTCTCCCGCTTTTTCTTCCATCCCGCGCTGGAGTGCTTCCTTGGTCTCGAGCTTGTTCGCGGCGGCGTACTCGCGGACGTCCTGGGTGATCTTCATCGAGCAGAAGTGCGGACCGCACATGGAGCAGAAGTGGGCGAGCTTGGCTCCTTCGGCCGGAAGGGTCTGATCGTGAAACTCCCTCGCCTTCTCCGGATCGAGGCCGAGGTTGAACTGATCCTCCCACCGGAACTCGAAGCGAGCTTTCGAGAGGGCGTTGTCGCGAACCTGGGCTCCGGGAAACCCCTTCGCGAGATCCGAGGCGTGCGCGGCGATTCTGTAGGCGATGATCCCGTCGCGGACGTCCTGTTTGTCGGGGAGGCCGAGGTGCTCTTTCGGGGTGACGTAACAGAGCATGGCCGTTCCATACCAGCCGATGTTCGCAGCACCGATGGCCGAGGTGATGTGGTCGTAGCCGGGGCCGATGTCGGTGACCAGAGGGCCGAGGGTATAGAAAGGCGCCTCGAAGCAGTCGGCGAGCTCCTTTTCGACGTTCTCCTTCACCATCTGGAGCGGGATGTGACCCGGTCCCTCGATCATGACCTGGACGTCGTGCTTCCAGGCGATGGCGGTGAGCTCACCGAGGGTCTCGAGCTCGGCGAACTGCGCGCGGTCGTTCGCGTCGGCGATGGACCCCGGGCGGAGGCCATCTCCGAGGGAGAAAGCGACGTCGTACGCCTTCATGATCTCGCAGATCTCCTCGAAGTGCGTGTAGAGGAAGCTCTCCTGGTGATGCGCGAGACACCAGCTCGCCATGATCGACCCGCCGCGCGAGACGATCCTGGTCACACGGTCGGCCGTCATCGGGATGTAAGGCAGCCGCACACCCGCGTGCACCGTGAAGTAGTCGACGCCCTGTTCGGCCTGTTCGATGAGCGTGTCGCGGTAGATCTCCCAGGTGAGCTCTTCGGCTTTTCCGCCGACCTTCTCGAGCGCCTGGTAGATCGGCACGGTCCCGATCGGAATCGGGGCATTGCGCACGATCCACTCGCGGGTCTCGTGGATGTCGGCGCCCGTGGAGAGGTCCATCAGCGTGTCCCCGCCCCAGCGGCAGGACCACACCATCTTCTCGACCTCTTCCGCGATCGAGGATGTCACGACGGAGTTGCCGATGTTCGTGTTGACCTTCACCCGGAAATTGCGGCCGATGATCATCGGCTCGCTCTCGGGGTGGTTGATGTTCGAGGGGATGATCGCCCGCCCGCGCGCAACCTCGTCCCGCACGAACTCCGGCGTGATCTCGTCGGGAATCGACGCTCCCCACGAATGGCCGCGGTGCTGGCGAAGGAGGGGTTCCCACGCGGGATCCTGTCTCAGCTCTCCGAGCCGGCAGTTTTCGCGAATGGCGATGTACTCCATCTCCGGAGTGATGATCCCCTTCCGCGCGTAGTGCATCTGGGTCACGTTGCTGCCGCTTCTCGCGCGGCGGGGGGTGCGGATGTGCTCGAACCGCAGGTGCGCGAGCGCCGGGTCGGCGTGGCGCCGCCGCGTGAACTCCGAGGTGAAATCCGGCAGCTCCTCGGTGTCCCCCCGCTCGACGATCCACGCCTGGCGCAGAGGGGCCAGGCCCCGGAGCAGGTCGATCGTCGCGTCGGGATCGGTGTAGGGCCCCGAGGTGTCGTAGATCGGGACGGGGAGATTCTCGACGACACCGGCGGCTCCGCGGGTCGGGCTGAGCTCGACCTCGCGCATGCCGACCCGGATATCGGGTCTCGCCCCTTCGACCCGAATCTTCCGCGATCGTGGGAAAGGCCTCGTCGCCTCATCCGAAAGTACCGCGGCTCGGTCGAGAAACTCCTGCGAAATGGCGCTCATGGTGACTCCTCGTCGTTGAAACGGGTGGTCGAGCGGCGCAGGTGGGAGGATTTCAGCGTTTCCTACGCCGGTGCTAACCGGGTCAGGTTCGAAGGGTATCTCTCAGCCCGGCCTCAGCCGCCCGGGCACCCCCAGCTTCAAGCAATCAAGCTAATGGATTCGAGCCGTCTTTGCAATCAGGAAGAAGACGGCGGAGCGGTCGGGGACGGCGTGATCCGCGGTTCTCCTCGCGGCTCGGCCGGCCGGCTGATCGCCAGGGTCTGGTCGAGGGTCTGCCCGCCGACGGGACCGAAATCGAGAGTCCGGATCGGGAACGGAATCGTGATGCCGTTTGCGTCGTAAGCCTGCTTGATGGCGATGATCGCCTCGCTTCTGGCCGCGAGAAAGTCGATCTGCGCCGTCGTGTCGATCCAGAAGCGCGCGATCAGGTTGATCGAGCTGTCGCCGAACTCGGTGAAAAAGACCTCCGGGTCGTGTTTCTCGTCGCGCGTGGAGACGGTACGCAGGGCGCTTTCGGTCACCTCGCGGACCTGAGGCAGATCTTCGCCGTAGGTGACTCCGACCGGGATCTCGACCCTCCGTCTCCCCGATACCGTGAAATTGATGATCGGGTTCCCGATAACGTCCCGGTTCGGCAGCCGTGCGATCTCGCCCGACAGAAGGCGGAGGACGGTCGTGCGGAGGTTGATCTGGTGAACGAAGCCGCGCTGATCCTGAAGCGTGACGAGATCGCCCAGCCGGTAAGGCCTCCGCCAGGCGATCACGAATCCGGCGATGTAATCGGATGCGATCTGCTGGAATGCGAATCCGAGGGCAAGCCCGACGATACCGACGCCGGCGAGGAGCGAGGTGACGGTC
>JBHEOL010000032.1:0-7696 GCA_046261635.1 Thermoanaerobaculia bacterium
CCGCCAGTAATACCGCCGACATCTCCGACCATTCGCTGTGGGAGCCGGAGACGAGGAGGTGATAACCGCGCCGGCGGGCGGCGACGTCGATTCCCCGGATCATCTCCGAGAAAAACTCGCCGTGCAGGTCGGGCAGGACCACGCCGACCGTGCTCGTGCGGCGGGTCGAGAGGCTCCGCGCACCTCCGTGCGGAACGTAATTCAGCGCTGCGGCCGCGTCGAGGACGCGGCGAACCGTCTCCTCCCGTACCAGCCCCTTTTCATTGAGAACGCGGGAGACCGTCGCGACGGAAACTCCCGCCTGCGCAGCCACATCCTTGATCGTGGGACCGCGGAAAGGGTCTTCGGTAGCTTTGCGTGTGCGCATCATTGGGATCAAAAATGTAACCGCTTACATCGATTCCGCTACGCTACTCTTTTTTCCTTCCGGCGGTCAAGAGCATTCGGGAAGCCCAGCGCCGTCTCGAGCCCCGTCCGTGAGGCGCTCGATCCGCTTCATTCTCCTCACCCGACCGCTTCTCCCGCCCTCGATTATGATGAGGCGATGGCGGGTCCTCTCTCGCGAGCCGCGATCGCCGTCGTGGCACTCCTGATCCCATCGGTCCTGGGGGCGGAATCGCGGCCCGAACCCCGAACCCGCTACACGATCAATGAGGGATGGCGCTTCGCGGAAGGCGACATCGAAGGAGCTGAAGCAACAACCTTCGACCACTCGGCATGGGCGGCCGTGGGAATACCCCACACCTGGAACCGGGAGGACGCCTTCGACGAGCGGCCGGGGTACCGCCGGGGTGTCGGATGGTACCGGCGGGATCTGAGGCTCGGAGAGGCTCTGCGCGGCAAGAGGATCCATCTCTTCTTCGAGGGAGCGAATCAGGTCGCCGATGTCTGGGTCAACGGGCGGAAGGCCGGGTCTCACATCGGTGGATACACGGCTTTCACCTTCGATGTCACTGAGCTCGTGCGGTGGGACCGTCCCAACTCGGTGGCCGTGCGCGTGGAGAACACCCACGATCCGGACATCCCGCCGCTCAACGCGGACTTCACGTTTTTCGGCGGCATCTACCGCGAAGTCTGGCTCGTGGCGACATCCCCGGTGCGCGTCACCCTCACCGATCACGGATCACCCGGCGTGTTCATTGATGCGACGCCGGATGGGGAGGGGAGGGCGCGGGTGGTGATTCGCGGCTCGATCGACAACTCGCGTCCGACCCGGGTTCGCGCTCGACTGCGCAACGCCATTCTCGACGGCGAGGGGAAGGTGGTCGCCGAGGCGATCGCGTCCTTGGATCTGCCCGCGGGCGGTTCCTCGACCTTCCGAGTCGCTGGTCTCTCGATTCCCGCTCCCCGGCTCTGGTCTCCGTCCGACCCGCATCTGTACCGGGTCCTCACCGAAGTGATCGAGGGCGAGGATCTCATCGACAGGGTCACGAATTCGTTCGGTGTCCGTTCTTTCCACGCCGATCCTGAAAAGGGTTTTTTCCTCAACGGCGAACCGCTTCGATTGAACGGAACCAACCGTCATCAGGATCGCGCCGGTTGGGGCAATGCGCTTCCGGACTCGCTTCACCGACGCGACGTCGAGATCATCAAGGAGGACGGGTTCAATTTCCTTCGCCTCGCACACTACCCTCAGGATCCTGCCATTCTCGAGGCGACAGACCGCCTCGGCCTCGTGGTCTGGGAGGAGATCCCGATCGTGAACCTGATCGGGATGTCGGCCGCTTTCGACGAGAACTCCGAACGAATGCTCGTGGAGATGATCCGTCAGCACTACAACCATCCCTCGATCGTCTTCTGGGGTTACATGAACGAGGTGATGCTGACCAAACCCAATCCGATTCCGGAGGGGTATTACGAGCACATGCTGAAGCTGACCAGGCGGCTGGAAGCGCGGGTGAAGGCGGAAAACTCCGGACGGCTGACCGTCATGGCCCTTTCCCGCGAGGAGGTCCCTCCGGAGGACCATGGGCTCGGGTCGGTCACTGATGTTCTCGCGTTCAATTTCTACTTCGGATGGTATTACGAGCAGTTGGAGACGCTGGGATCGTTTCTCGACGAGTTCCATCGAGCGTATCCGTCTCGACCGCTCATCGTGAGCGAATACGGTGCGGGCAGCGACGAGCGGGTGCATTCGACCACTCCCGAGCCGTTCGATTTCACCTCCGAGTATGCCCAGCTCTTCCACCGCTCGTCGTTTTCCCAGATGGAAGAGCGCCCCTATCTGGTTGGAACCGCGATCTGGAATCACTTCGATTTCGCTTCGGAAGCGCGGAGCGACAGTAAGCCGACCCTGAACCAGAAGGGGATGTACTTTCACGATCGGACGCCCAAGGACACGGCGTTCTATTACCGGGCCGCGCTTCTCGAAGAGCCGGTTCTCCACATCGGACGGGAGTGGCTGGCACGGGCCGGGAGCCGCCCGGAGGAGCGGCTCCAGCAGCTTTGGGCGTACACGAATCTGGACGAAGTGATTTTTTTCGTCAACGGAACGACGACCGGTCCTTCTCCGATCGAGAATCGTATGGCTCAGGTCAAGGCCCTCCTTCAGCATGGTCCGAACTCGATCCGGGCGGCCGGGAGGAGGGGCGATCGCTGGTTCGAAGACAGGGTGACGATCGACTACGACGATCGCTCGAATGCGCTGCGGGATTCGGTCCAGGGCGTGCTCTTCGCCGTCAACGCCGGCAGCGACTATTCGTTCATGGATGAGGCGGGAATCGTCTGGGAGGCGGACCGTGCATGGGAAGGGGGCGGGTGGGGGTTCGTCGGAGGCGCCGCGGGACGCACTCACCAACGGATCTCCGGGACCGGCGACGACCCGCTCCTGCAGGCCTCACGGGAAGGGGTGGATGCGTATCGGTTCGACGTGCCCGACGGAGTCTATGAGGTGGACATCGCCGTGGCCGAGCGCGATCGGGGAGTTGCCACCGGAAGCCGAATCTTCAGCGTGGTTGCAAACGGAGTCGTCGTATTCGCCGATCTCGATCTGATCTCGGATTACGGCCGCTTCACCGCGGTCAGCCGAAAAGCCATCATCAGCGCGAAAGACGGGAAGGGGATCGCGATCGCCTTCCCCGCCTCCGCAGGCAAGCCCCTGGTCTCGGCGATCCTGATCCGCCGCTGACCGGTCACCGCCGAGCGGTTTTTCGTACCTCGAAGCTTCCCTCGAGCCCCTCCTGCGAACCGGGCCCGATCCAGACGTTGAATCGCCCGGGCTCGATGACCCACTCCCCCTCCTTCCAGAAGCGGAGCATCTCCGGCGTGACGGTGAACACCACGCGCCGCTTCTCTCCCGGGGCGAGCGCGACGCGCTGGAATCCCTTGAGCTCCCGAACGGGGCGGGAGATGCTGGCGACCGGATCGGCAACGTAGAACTGCACGACCTCCTCGCCAGGCCGGTCTCCTCGGTTCTCGATCTGCGCAGAGACGGTGAGCGTGCCATCCGTGCCGATCTCTCGAGTACTCAGCACCAGGTCGCCGTAAACGAAGTCCGTGTAAGAGAGACCGTGACCGAAAGGCCAGAGCGGCTCGTTCGGACTGTCGATGTATTTGCTCGTGAATCTGTCCTCCGGGGTCGCCGGCCTGCCGGTGCGGAGGCGGTTGTAGTAAATGGGGATCTGTCCGACCGAGCGCGGAATCGTGACCGGAAGCCTCCCGCTCGGGTTGACGTCGCCGAACAGAACGTTCGCCAGGGCGGGCCCGGCCTCGGTCCCGAGGAACCAGCCGTAGACGATGGCGGGCACGTTTTCGGCGGCCCACTCGATCGTCAGCGGCCGGCCGCTCTTCACGACGAGAACGACGGGCTTGCCCGTTGCGACGAGCGCCTTCAGCAATTCCTCCTGGCGACCCTGCATCGAGAGGGAGACGCGCGACATCGCCTCGCCGCTCATCTTGCCCCCTTCTCCGAGGAACGCGACGACCGCGTCGGCCAGCCGGGCGGTGGCCACCGCCCGTTCGATCTCCGAGTCCGCCCCTTCGAGCAGACCCGTTCCCCGGGCCACGAGCACGGTCGTCTCAGCGGCGACCTCGTTCCGGATTCCTCTGGCGATCGTGACGACGTCTTCGGGCCGTCCCATCGCATGCCATGAGCCGAGCATCTCCGATCCGTCTTCGACGAACGGGCCGATCAGCGCGATGGTACCGATGTTCTTCGACAGCGGAAGGAGTCCCCCCTCGTTCTTGAGAAGGACGATCGATTTCTCGGCGACCTCTCTGGCGGCTGCGCGATGGGAGGGCAGCAGGAACACGCGTTCTTCGCCCCCCTCCTCGGCGTAGGGATCGTCGAAAAGCCCGACCTGGATTTTCGCTCTGAGTACGCGTCGCACGGCCTGGTCCACCAGCGCGACCGGGAATCGGCCGGCGCGCACGTCGTCCGCCAGCAGCGCGTACGCCCCATCGACCATGTTCATATCGATGCCCGAGGCGAGGGCCATCGCCGCCGCCTCTTCTTTCGTCGCGGCGACACCGTGAGGGATGAGCTGCTCGACCGCCTCGTAATCGCTGACGATGAATCCGTCGAAGCCCCACTCCTTCCGGAGGATTCCTTCGACGAGCCATGGGTTCGCAGTCGCGGGGATCCCGTTGAGCGCGTTGAACCCGGTCATCATCGAGCCGACGCCCGCTTCGACCGCGGCCGCGAACGGAGGCAGATAGATCTCCCGCAGGGTGCGCTCGGAAAGGTCGGTCGTGTTGTAGTCCCGTCCTGCCTCAGCCGCGCCATAGGCCACGTAGTGCTTCGCACACGCCATCAAGCTGTCTTTCGCGGAGAGGTCGCTGCCCTGGAATCCGCGCACGTAAGCCCTCGCGAACGCCGACGCGAGAAATGGATCTTCGCCAGCTCCTTCCGCGATTCTCCCCCAGCGGGGGTCGCGCGCGATGTCGATCATCGGAGCAAACGTCCACCTCGTGCCCGCCGCCCGACCCTCGATCGCAGCGATCCGGGCGCTCTGTTCCGCCGAGGCCGGATCCCACGTGGCTGCGATCGCGAGAGGGTTCGGAAAAATAGTCCGGTAACCGTGGATGACGTCGTGCCCGAACAGGAGCGGGATCCCGAGCCTGGAGTTTTCGACCGCGATTCGCTGCAGCTCATTCGTGTTCGCGGAACCGCCGAAGTTGAACACGGACCCGACCCGCCCCTGGGCGATCTGCTCCCGTAGATCGGGCGGGGCGGCCGTGAACTGCGTCAGTTGTCCGAGTTTCTCCTCGTGGGTCATCTTCCCCAGCAGAGCCTCGACCTGCGATTCGATGGCCTCCGGCTCCGCAGCGTTCAGATGCCCCGCCAGGGTCAGCCAGACGAGACAGACAGCCCACGTTGCGTTCCTCCGCATTGCATTCGCTCTTTCGCGCATCATGGCGCCTCGTCCAGCCATCCGCCGCGGAAGCCGGCCTTCCGGAGGCCGCGGATGACGTGCTCGTTCTTTCGCATGACTTCCCAGATCATCCCCGACCGGTGATTCTCGATCATCAGCACGATCGGACCCTGATCGATCCCCAGGTAATCGGCATTGAACCAGCCGAGCGCGGGGTCGATCGTTCCATGCTCGAGCGGGAATGGAGGCGGCTGCCGGAGCGTCGGATTGAAGGAGTCGAGAAATCCATATTTCTGATAGAGCAGGCTGCCGTATTTTCTCTTCATCTCGAACATCGCCGGAATCACGGCTTCAGGCGCGAACGGGAGCGATCCGATTGCCGCGGTCGGAGCGATCGTTCCGTCGTCCCGGATTTCATTGGCCGCCGCCCCGCGAGCCGCATAGCCGAAAAATTGGCGGTTGCTGCCGTCGATGTAGGCGAAGCCGTCGCCGGGGCCGTCGCACGCGGTCAGCCCCCAGAGTGTGGAGCCGTACCCTCTCCATTCGCGCGGATTGTCGATGGCGTACTCGCGCTGGGAGAGGGCGGCCCGCCTCGAATTCTCGAACAGATCGATGCCCCGGTTCCGGAGGTACGCGTCCTGGATGCCGCGGAAGTCGATCCAGATGTGCGAATACTGGTGTCCGAACAGGGGGGCGAAGTTGATGTGCTCGTAACCATAGAACGAGAGCCAGTCGTACGTTCCCGTCCAGGCGTCCCACGCCTCGGGGCCGACTGGATGCGTGGGCGAGGCGAGGGCGAGGATATAAAGGATGGCGGCCTCATTGAGCCCCCGCCAGTCGGCATGGATGAATCCCGTCTCCGGATGCCACCCCATCCCGACCAGCGGGCTCCGCACCTGAAGGAATGGCCATTCGACCTCGCGATAGAGCTGCTCGGCCAGGTCGCGGATGCGGGCTTCATCCGGATCGTCCGCGTCGAAGTAGCTCTGGCAGAAGAGCGCGCCGGCGACCAGCAGAGTCGTGTCGATCGAGGAGAGCTCGACCGTCTCGAAGCGCTCGCCCGACTCCATGTCGAGGAAGTGATAGAAGAACCCACGATATCCGGCCGTTCCGCGCGCCCCGGGCCCCTGCGGAGCGTCCCGGAAAAACTCGAGCGTCGCCAGGACCCGCTCGCGCGCCTGCTCGCGGGTGATCCATCCACGCTCGACGCCGACCGGATAGACCGTCAGCCCGAATCCGACCGCCGCGATGCTCGAGAAGGTGATGGTCGGCCATCGATCGGGAACGAGTCCGTTCTCGGGATTGGTCGTTTCCCAGAACCAGAAGAACGTTCGCTTCTGCAGGTCGTCGAGCATCGCTTCCGTCGCAGCCGCGGGACTGTGTACGGGACGCGCCCGTTGAGTGGACGCTGCGGATGCGTCGGCCGGCCCGATCGAGTTGCACCCGAGAATGACCATGCCGAGGATCACGGCGAATGCGACTCCGCGTGGGGGACGGTGGTGGCGGGCTCTCGAGAGGAAGGGCATGGTGGCTCCTGGGCGACGATATCGAAGCCGGGTTCGTATCCCAGCCGCAACGGGCGTGTCAATCGGTTTCGATCGACGAACGGAGCCGATTGTAGCCGCGTCCATGTGGTCAGGCCGGCACGAGCGGCAGGATGGCTTTGCTGATTGGAGGAGAGAGTCGGAGAGGCGCGCAGTGGTCCGGCAAACTTGAGGCCGGTCGGAATAAGGGTCGGTAATGGTCGGTTGACGGGCAGGCTTCCGGAGTGGCGGCGCGGAGCAGCGCGGGCGGGCGAGGCGAGGCTGAAGAAGATCGCATCGTTACGGAATACGAAGAAGGCGAGCAGGGTTACCTCGCGAGCCTACGGGGCGAGTGGGGATGGGGAGTGCGGAGCTCGCGCCGGCGTTCCACCAGCAGCGAATCAGGACGACATCGGAAATAAGCAGACGTGCGGGTGTTGTTAGAACTCTTGCGGCCCGAGGAAACAATCGGGCGATCTTTGAAGGACGACGAAGACTGAGGCGGGCGAGATTCGCGAGGGGCGCAGCTGAAAGCAGCACGTAAAAGCGTGCTGAAAAGGCGAACGCAATCGAGTGGAATAAGCCAGGATGGTAAGTCGTTATGACCGGTTGCCGCGACGATGCGCAAGCGGGCTGGCGGCAATCAAATCTCAGTTCTTCAGCGCGCGGAAATTGTGTGCGCGCAGCAAGCCGAAGTCAGACGAAAACGGTCGAGCATCGAAGCGGATGAAAACGACCGATTTCGCTTGACATCGGTGGAGGGGTCTGGCAATCTGGCCGCCCCCTTCCGGCGAGGGTCGGTTCTTTGACAACTGAATAGGAAGCCAGCGAGGTATCGACGGGATTCTCGAATGAGAACAC
>JBHEOL010000041.1:0-29180 GCA_046261635.1 Thermoanaerobaculia bacterium
GTCCTCCCGAACACGAAGCGGTTGAACAGGTGCGCCGCGATGACCGACGGGTCGTCCTTTTGCTGGAGGATCGCGGTGAGCCTTTCCTTCCGCATCCGTTCGAGCTCGTTCGGTGGAAACTCGGGGGAACGCACCAGGTCCCCCGCGAGAGCGATCGTCGCGTCGAGATGGCGTCCGAGGGCGTCGATCGAAACGAGCGAGGCGTCCCAGTCGGCCCCGCAATAGAGCGCCGCACCGAGCTCGGCGACCTCACCGGCGATCTCCATCGACCCCCGTCCGGCGGCACCCTCCTCGAGCATCTCAGCGGTGAAGACGGCGATGCCGGGCTGGTCGAGCGGATCGTGCTCGGCGCCCGAGTGGACGACCGCGCGAACCGTCATCACGGGCGCCGAGCTCCGTACGGCGAGCAGCAGCTTCAAGCCGTTCGGCAGCTCGTGGCGATGAACGTCGGGAAATCGGTACTGGCGCGGATCGGCCGGAGAAGGGGCGGTCGCGCGAAAATCCTGGTTGCTCATCGGCTCTCCCCGGCAGCGCTCTCGGGCATCACCCAGAGAGTCGAGCGGTTGTCGGGACGAAGGAATCGCTCGGCAATCGATCGGACCTGCTCGGGCGTGACCTCGCGATAGCTCGCGAGCATCGACTCGAAGCCGTCTGCATCGCCGGTAAACGTCGCGAAGGTGTTGAGAAGATCGGCGCGAGAAGAGAAGCCCTCGATCTCGTGGGCATAGCCAGTCTCGGCCTGGTTGCGTGCCCGCTCGAGCTCGGACGGCTCGATCCCATGGACGGCCAGGCGCGCGATCTCATCGTCGATCGCGTCCGCAAGGGCGGCCGGCTCGACGCCTTCCCGCGCGGTCGAGACGAGAATCATCATTCCCGAGGCTTCGGTCTGGAGCAGGAACGACCCGACGTCCTGGGCGATCTGCTTCTCGTACACGAGCGCGCGGTCGAGGCGGCTCGCGCGGCCGACCGACAGAACGTAGGCGAGCAGGTCGGCCGCGACCCATTCCGGATCGCCGAACCGCGGCAGATGGTAAAGGCGATAGACCCGCGGCAGCTGGACTGAAGAGGTGATCGAGCCGTGTTTCTCGGCGCTCCACGGCTTCCGTTCCGGAGTGGACCGCGGGACTTCCGCGCCACGGGGGATCGATCCGAAGTATCGCTCGATCAGCTCTTTCGCCTCGGCCGGGTCGAAATCTCCGACGAGCGTCAGCACCGCGTTGTTCGGGACGTACCAGGTGCGGAAGAAATCCTTCACGTCCTCGAGGGTGGCCGCTCCGAGATCCTCCATCGAGCCGATCGTCGGCCAGTAATAGGGGTAATCGGGCTCGTACGAGATCTTGAGAAGCTCCTCGAGAGCGGTTCCATACGGGGCGTTGTCGTAACGGAGCCGGCGCTCTTCCTTCACGACCTCGCGCTGCACATCGAGCTTTTCCTGGGTGATGGCGGGAAGAAACCACCCCATGCGATCGGACTCGAGCCACAGCCCGAGGGCGAGGTGATTCGAGGGAAGCGTCTCGTAGTAATTCGTCCGGTCGAAGGTCGTCGAGCCGTTGAGAATCCCTCCGACCGACTGGACGTACCGAAAGTGCTCGTTGTTGCCAACGTTCTCCGAGCCCGAGAACAGAAGGTGCTCGAACAGGTGGGCGAACCCGGTCCTCCTCGGCTTTTCGTCCTTCGAGCCGACGTGGTACCAGACATTGATCGCGACGAGTGGCGCGGCGTGATCCTGGTTGAGGACGACCCTCAGGCCGTTGTCGAGCGTGTACTGATCCAGTTTCAAACGTCTCCTCCGGGTGGGGATTCTAACCTCACGCCGCCCTTCCCGTCGGGCTGCATCCTTCGTGCTATCCTGAGCGGCGGATCCGGCTTCGCGGACTTGAGCCCACCGGGAACCGCCTGACGCAGCGGCCTCCGCGGCGCCGGCGCCCCCCTCGACGGCCCCGGTTCGCCGCAGCCTCGGAGTCCCGCTTCCAGCCAGATGCCGCTTCCGTTTCGCTACATCGCTATCGAGGGGCCGATCGGCGTCGGCAAGACGTCTCTGGTCGACCTGCTCACGCGCCGCTTCCGGGGAACCCGCATCCTCGAGGATGTGGACAATCCATTCCTGGGCGATTTTTACAACGACAAGCGCGGCGCCGCCTTCCGCCTCGAGCTCTTTTTCCTCCTCTCCCGCTACGAGCAGCTCAAGAAGCTCTCCCAGCGCGACCTTTTCACCGAGCTCGTGCTCGCCGACTACACGTTCGCCAAGAGTAAGATCTTCGCGTACCTGACCCTCGACGACTCCGAGCTGACGATCTACAACAAGCTCTACGAACTGCTCGCCGAGTCGCTGCCGAAGCCGGAGCTGGTGATCTATCTCGAGGCCGACCTCGACACGCTCCTCAAGAGGATCAAACGGCGGGGGCGGGGTTACGAAAAGGCGATCAGCCCCGGTTATTTAAAGGAAGTCAGCGAGGCCTACGCCCACTACTTCTACCGTTACGACGAAACCCCGCTCCTGGTCGTGAATACGACCGAGATCGACTTTGTTCATACCCCCGAGCACTTCGACTCTCTGGTGCAGCAGATCCAGAGTGCGCAGAAGGGGACCCAGTATTACGTTCCGCTTGGATCCTGACAGGGACCGGGACGGAAACGAGACAAGGTGAGACCGGCCCCGCCGGAATCCCCAGGCTCGCCACCGCGGCGAACGGTGACCCCCGATCCGGGCGGCATCGATCCTGCCGGCGACTCTCGTCCGCCCTCTCCACGTCTGGACATCGCGAGCGGCGGAGGATCGATGAGCGAGCAGCCGAAGCGAGTCACCGTCCCGGCAGTCCGAGCCGCCAAGAGTGAGCGGAAGCTCGGAATGATCACCGCGTACGATCACCCCTCCTCGCGGATCGCGGATCAGGCCGGCGCCGACATCATCCTCGTCGGCGATTCTCTCGCCATGGTGGTCCTCGGCCACCCCGACACCCTCTCGGTCACGATGGAGGAGATGCTCCATCACACCCGTGCCGCCGCGCGCGGCGCCAGCCACGCCCTGGTGGTCGGCGATATGCCGTGGCTCTCCTACCACCTGAGCGCCTCCGAGACCGTCCGCAACGCGGGCGAGTTCATCCGGGCCGGCGCCCAGGCGGTCAAGATCGAGGGAGGACGCCCTTCCCGGATTGCGATGGTCCGGGCGATTCTCGATGCCGAGATCCCCGTCATGGGGCACATCGGGCTCACGCCCCAGTCGGTGCACGCCTTCGGAGGTTTCAAGGTTCAGGGGCGAGGGGAAGAAGCCGCCCGGCGCCTGCTCGAGGAAGCGATCGCACTCGATGAGGCGGGGTGTTTCGCCATCGTGCTCGAATGCGTCCCCTCCGAGCTCGCCGCCTGGATCACCGAGAACGTGTCGGTACCGACGATTGGGATCGGCGCGGGCCCGGGATGCGACGGGCAGGTTCTGGTGTTCCACGACGTGCTCGGCCTCTACGAAGGGCACCAGCCGAAATTCGTCCGCCGCTATGCCGAAGCGGGAACCGTGATGCAGGATGCGATCGAGCAGTATCTCACCGACGTGCGGGAGTGCCGGTTCCCCGACAACGACTCGGAGGCCTTTCACGTTGAGAGTCCCGAGGACCTGCGACGTCTTTACGCCTCGATCGGAGCGGCGTCTTGAATCTCGCCAGGTCGATCGGGGAAGTGCGCGCGGCCGTCGATGCGGCCCGGACCGAGGGGCTGCGGGTCGCGCTCGTCCCGACGATGGGATCTCTGCACGACGGTCATCTCTCGCTCATCGACCTCGCTCGCAGCCGGGGCGCCGGTTTCGTCGTGGCGTCGATCTTCGTGAATCCGCTCCAGTTCGGGCCGGCCGAGGACTTCGCGCGCTATCCGCGGGATGAGGAACGGGACCGGGCGCTCCTCGAGGAGCGGGGCGCGGATCTCCTGTTCCTGCCGGCCGTGCAGACGATCCTTCCCGACGGAGCCACGACCACCGTCCACGTGGAAGGGGTGGCCGGACCGCTCGAAGGGGAGCGCCGCTCCGATCATTTCGACGGGGTCGCGACGATCGTCCTCAAGCTGTTCAACATCGTCCGCCCCGACATGGCCGTGTTCGGCCAGAAGGACGCGCAGCAGTGCGCGGTCATCCAGCAGATGGTCCGCGATCTCAACGTTTCGGTCGACATCGAGATCGGCGAGACGCAGCGCGAGCCGGACGGCCTGGCGCTCTCGTCCCGCAACGCCTATCTCTCCGCGGACGAGCGGAGAGTGGCCGTCGCGCTCTCCCGAGCGCTGGCCGCGGGGCGCTCGGCCATCGAGCAGGGCGTCCGGGAGCCGGCCCGCGTCGAGCAGACGATGCGGGAGCTCGCCGGATCGTACCGGGAGCTTGCGATCGACTACCTGCGCGTCGTCGATCCCGGCAGCTTCGGGGAACCGGCCGACTTCGAGCGCGAGCTCCTTCTGGTCGGCGCCGTCCGCGTCGGCTCGACCCGCCTCATCGACAACATTCTCCTCTCCATCCCCATGAAGGATCCCGCTCAGCCGACTTCAGCAACATCCGAAAGGACATCCCGATGATTCGAGTCTTTCTCCGCTCCAAGATCCACGGAGCGACCGTCACCGAAGCAAACCTCCACTATGAGGGTTCGATCACCATCGACTCGCACCTGATGAACGCCGCCGGGCTTCTCCCGTTCGAGAAGGTCGAGATCTACAACGTCACCAACGGTAACCGGTTCGAGACTTACGTCATCGAAGGGGAAGCCGGGAGCGGCAAGATCGGCATCAACGGAGCGGCCGCCCATCTCGCCCGCGAAGGCGACAAGGTGATCATTGCCTGTTACGCGATGCTCCAGCAGGGTCAGATCGAGAACCACCGCCCGCGCCTCGTGTTCGTCGACGCCGAGAATCGGGCGAAGCTGCTCAAGGAAGCCGAGACCGCTTCGACGTTAGCGGTCCGTTAGAACCCGAGGGTCGCGAGCGCGCCGCGGATCGCTTCGGCTCGCGCCACGGCATCCGGCATGTCGCCGTGCACGCAGATCGTCCCGAATGGAATCGGGATCTCTTCTCCTTCGACCGTCTTGACTCGTCCGGTCGTCGCCAGCTTCGCCACCTGTCCCGCGGCCTCCGCGCAATCCAGCAGAAGCGCGCCGCTCTCGCTGCGCGGCACGAGGGATCCGTCATTCCGATACCGCCGGTCGCCGAATGCCTCGGCGATCACTTCGAGTCCGAGCCGCTCGCCTGCAGCCAGCAGGGCCGAACCGGGCGCCGACACCAGGACAAAGGCGCCACTCTCGGCAACGGCTTCCGCAACCGTGCTCGCGAGACTCTCGTCCGTATGCGCCAGATTGTAGAGAGCACCGTGCGGCTTCACACGGCGCAGCTCGACTCCCTCCTCTTTCGAGATCTCTCGCAGCGCGCCGATCTGTTCCCGCAGTGAGCGCCTCAATGCGTCCGGGGCCATGTCCATCCGCCGCCTTCCGAATCCCTCGGGATCCGGAAACGACGGGTGCGCTCCGAGAATGACGCCGTGGCGCGATGCCGCGCGGACCGCCGCGCGCATCGACTCCCTCCCGCCGACGTGGCCGCCGCAGGCGACGTTGGCCGCATCGACAAGGGCCCACAGCCGCTCCTCGACCGCGCGTTCGGCCGCGGTCCGAGCCTCGCCCAGGTCACATGAAAGCTCGATACGCATACGTGGCGAAGGCTTCAGCCTCCGCATTCGCCTCGGAAGAACGCCGGAGATTAAAAGTCTCCGTGGCAGCCCGACGCCGGGGCCCGCTTCGCGCGCACCCTCTGCGATTCTATGCTGGGACCTCGGGAAGGGCGAAAAGAGTAAGCTCATCGGCAACAATCGTGCAGGTCCGCGACAGAGAAATCTCGGAGGTTTTCAGGATCAGATGACGCGTTCAGATGGGCGGAAGAGAGTAATCATCGAAGGGGTGCGGCCGGAAATCGACGCGGGCCGCTTCCCGATCAAGCGAGTCACGGGTGAGTCCGTGGTGGTGGAAGCCGATATCTTCACCGACGGCCACGACGCGATCTCGGCGGTCCTGCTATGGCGCCGCAAGGGAGCGCCGGAGTGGAACGAGACCCCGATGACGGCGCTCGGCAACGACCACTGGAGGGGCTCGTTCCCGACCGAAGAGCTCGGCGAAATGGAGTACACCCTCGAGGCGTGGGTCGATCACTACCTGACCTGGCGTCGCGACCTGAAGAAGCGGATCGACGCGGAGCAGGACCTCACCGTCCCTCTCCAGATCGGCGCCGGCCACGCCCGCGCCACATCGAAGCGCGCGAAGGGGCGGGTTGCCCAGCAGTTGGCCCACCTGGCGGACGAGCTCGAAAAGGAGACGGACGAGCAAGCAATCCAGCGAATGGTGGAGCATGAGATCACCCCTCTGATGGACCGGTGGCCCGACCGGACCTTCGCCACCCGGTACGGTCGCGAGCTCGGCGTGTCCATCGACCGTCCCCGCGCGCGCTTTTCCACGTGGTACGAGCTCTTTCCGCGATCCACCTCCTCCGAGCCGGGTCGCCACGGCACCTTCCGCGACACCGAAAGACGGCTTCCCTACATCGCCTCCATGGGATTCGACGTTCTCTACCTTCCACCGATCCACCCGATCGGGGAGACGAAAAGAAAGGGTAAGAACAACGCCGTGACGGCCGAGCCGGACGACATCGGCAGCCCCTGGGCGATCGGCGCAGCCGATGGAGGGCACACCTCGATCCATTCGGATCTGGGTTCGCCCGAGGATTTCAGGCATCTGGTCGAGGCGGCGAAGCAGCAGGGGATCGAGATCGCACTCGACATCGCATTCCAGGCGTCTCCCGATCACCCCTGGGTCGAAGAGCATCCGGCATGGTTTCTTCACCGGCCGGACGGCAGCGTTCAGTTCGCCGAGAATCCTCCGAAGAAGTATGAAGACATCTACCCTTTCTATTTCGAGAACGGAAAGTGGAAGGAGATGTGGGAAGGGCTGCGGGACGTCTTCCTGCACTGGGTTGACGAAGGAGTCCGTATTTTCCGCGTCGACAACCCTCACACCAAGCCGCTGCCGTTCTGGGAGTGGTGCATCCGGGAGGTCAGGCAGCGCCAGCCCGACGTGATTTTCCTGGCGGAGGCGTTCACGCGGCCACGGATCATGTATTACCTGGCGAAGGCGGGCTTCACGCAGTCCTACACGTACTTTGCGTGGCGGAGCTCGAGCTGGGAGCTTCGGGAGTACTTCACGGAGCTGACGCGGACGGAGGTGTCGGAGTATTTCCGGCCGAACGTCTGGCCGAACACGCCCGACATCCTCACCGAAGAGCTGCAGCACGGGGGTCGGCCGGTGTTCATGTCGCGGCTGATTCTGGCGGCCACACTTGCGGCGAGCTACGGGATCTACGGGCCGGCCTACGAGCTGGGCGACCACCTGCCGCGCAACCCGGGGAGCGAGGAGTATCTCGATTCGGAGAAATACCAGCTACGCCACTGGAACCTTGAAGAGCCGCGGTCGATCTCGGAGCTGATCGCGCGGGTGAACCGGATCCGGCGCGAGCACGAGGCCCTTCAGACGAACGCCACGCTGCAGTTCCACGCCAGCGACAACGACGCGATCCTCGCTTACAGCAAGACGGACCGGGCTGGAACAGAGACGCTGCTGATGACGGTGAACCTCGACCCTCACAACGTGCAGTCGGGCTTCATCCATCTGGACCTCGAAGCGCTCGGGCTCGACTCGGAAAGAGGGTTTCAGGCTCACGACCTTCTGACCGACGCGCGCTACAGCTGGACCGGACCGGACAACTTCGTTCAGCTGGATCCGCACAGCGTCCCGGCTCACATATTCAGGATCCGGCACCACGTCCGCTCCGAGCGCGACTTCGAATACTACCTTTGATCGAAAAGCCGGCCGAGTCGGGGGCGACCGCCCGTGGCCGTCAGGTCGAAAGGATTCTCAATGGCCCGCGAGAGGAAGAGGAAGTCGACCCTCGATGACGATCCGCTCTGGTACAAGGACGCGATCATCTATCAGCTCCACATTCGCGCGTTTCACGACAGCAACGCCGACGGTATCGGCGACTTCGTCGGCCTGACCGAAAAACTCGACTATCTCGAAGACCTCGGCATCACCGCGATCTGGATGCTTCCCTTCTACCCATCTCCTCTGCGCGACGACGGCTACGACATCGCCGATTACTCGAGCATCAACCCGAGCTACGGCGACATGACCGATTTCCGCAAGTTCCTCAAGGAGGCGCACCGACGCGGAATCCGCGTGATCACCGAGCTCGTGATCAACCACACGTCCGACCAGCACCCATGGTTCCAGAAGTCACGGCGAGCCAAACCGGGCGCGGCGATGCGTGATTATTACGTCTGGAGCGACACGGCCGAGAAGTACAAGGACGCCCGGATCATCTTCAAGGATTTCGAGAGCTCGAACTGGACCTGGGATCCGGTGGCGAAAGCATATTTCTGGCACCGCTTCTATCACCACCAGCCCGATCTGAATTTCGAGAATCCGGCGGTGCACAAAGCGCTGTCCAAGATCCTCGATTACTGGTTCGAGATGGGTGTCGACGGGCTGCGCCTCGACGCGATCCCTTACCTCTACGAGAGAGAAGGCACCACGTCGGAGAATCTGCCCGAGACCCACGAGTACCTCAAAAGCCTCCGCAGGCACGTGGACGCGAACTTCAGCAACCGGATGCTGCTGGCCGAGGCAAACCAATGGCCCGAGGACTCGCGTCCGTATTTCGGAGACGGTGACGAGTGCCACATGGCCTTCCATTTCCCTCTCATGCCGCGGCTTTTCATGTCAGTGGCGATGGAAGACCGGTTTCCGATCATCGAGATCATGCAGCAGACCCCCGACATTCCAGCGGAGTCGCAGTGGGCCGTGTTCCTTCGCAACCACGACGAGCTGACCTTGGAGATGGTGACCGACGAGGACCGGGACTACATGTGGAGAACGTACGCTCAGGACGCTCAGGCGCGGATCAACATGGGGATCCGTCGCCGGCTGTCGCCGCTCCTCGGCAACCACCGGCGCCGGATCGAGCTGCTCAACGGGCTGCTCTTCGCGTTTCCGGGCACGCCGATCATTTATTACGGCGACGAGATCGGGATGGGGGACAACATCTACCTCGGCGATCGCAACGGCGTCCGCACGCCAATGCAGTGGAGCTCGGATCGCAACGCAGGATTCTCACGCGCGAACCCCCAGAAGCTATTCCTTCCGGTGATCATCGACCCCGAGTATCACTACGAGGCCATCAACGTCGAGGCGCAGCAGAACAACCCGCACTCACTTCTCTGGTGGACGAAGCGGCTGATCGCCCTGCGGAAGCGCTACAAGGCCTTCGGCCGGGGCTCTCTCGAGTTCCTCCATCCCGACAACCGCCGCGTGCTCGCTTTTCTCCGGACCTTCGAGGATCAGACGATCCTCGTCGTCGCGAATCTCTCACGCTTCGTCCAGTCTCTCGAGCTCGACCTGGTCCAGTTCAACGGGATGATCCCGGTCGAGATGTTCGGCTATACCCCCTTTCCGGCGATCACCGATAAGCCGTACTTCCTTTCGATGTCACCGCATGCGTTCTACTGGTTTCAGCTCGAGCAACCGGCCGATACCGGACAGACGGCGATCACGACCTCGCACGATCTGCCCGAAATCTCCGGCGCGAGCCTCGCCGACCTGCTGGAGCCGAAGCCGAAGACCGCGCTGGAGCGCATCCTCGCCCAGTGGCTGCCGGCGAGGAGATGGTTCGCCGGCAAGTCGCGGACGATCAAGTCGGTGACCCTGTTCGATCTGGTCCCGGTCGCGGAGACCTCGGCGATCGGCCTGATCGCCGTCTCTTATCGCGAAGGCGACGCCGAGCAGTACGTGCTGCCGCTCGGGATCGCCATCGGCGGCGATTACGATCTGTCACGGGAAGAGAACCGGCTGGCCGCCATCGCGCGGATGAGGAGCGAGTCGGGACCGGAGAGCGTTCTTTTCGACGCCATCTACGATCGCCCCTTCGCGCGCACGCTCCTCGACGTCATCGGCCGCCGAAAGCAGCTGACCAGCGAGGAGGGTGGTGTCGTTCGCGGCATCGCAACGCGCGCCTGGCGCGGGCTCCGCGGCGAAGGAGTGCTCGAGCCGCACGTCTCGCGCGCCGAGCAGAGCAACTCCTCGATCCTCTTCGGAGAGAGGCTGTTCCTCAAGCTTTACCGAAAAGTCGAGGCCGGCATCAACACCGACTTCGAGGTGACGCGCTTCCTGACCGAGAAGACGAAGTTCCGCAACGTTCCCACGCTCGCGGGCGCGATGGAGTACACCCGTGGAAAGGACGTCACCACGATTGCCCTGCTTCAGGGGTTCGTGCCGAGCGGTGGCGATGCCTGGAACTTCACTCTCGGCACGCTCGACCGCTATTTCCAGCGACTGCTCAGCGAGCACGAGCTTCTCGACAGAGTCCATGAAGAGCCGCCGGGCGGCAACCTGATCGAGCTCGCGGCCACCGATCCGACCGAGCTTGCGACCGAGCTCCTCGACGGCTTCCTTTCCTCGGCCGCCCTTCTCGGCGAGCGGACCGCCCAGATGCACCTCGCGCTCGCGTCGCGCCCGGACGACCCCGTCTTCGCGCCCGAGCCCGTGACCCCGCACTACCAGCGGTCGATCTACCAGCACATGCGGACGCAAGCCACGCGCACGTTCCTGATGCTGCGCAAGCGCCAGCGCGAGCTTCCCGAGTCACTCCGCGCGGAAACCGCGCTCCTTCTGGAGAACGAGGGCGCGGTCCTCGACCGGTTCAAGGACATCATCGAAATGAAGATCTCCGTGCTCCGCATCCGGACCCATGGTGATTTCCATCTCGGCCAGGTCCTTCACACCGGAAAGGACTTCATCATCATCGACTTCGAAGGTGAGCCCGGGCGCCCGCTCAGCGAGCGCCGGATCAAGCGGAGCGGTCTCCGCGACGTCGCCGGGATGATCCGATCGTTCCACTACGCGCCATTCGCCGTTCTCCTCGGCCAGGCCTCGGGCCTCGTCCGCGACGTCGACGCATCGACGCTCGAAAGGGCGGCGCGATTCTTCGATCGCTGGGCGAGCGCGACGTTCCTCCGGCGCTATCTCGAAGTTGCCGGCACCGCCCGGATCGTTCCCGCATCCAACGAGGAGCTCGACACGCTGCTTCGCGCCTACCTGATCGAGAAGGCGCTGTACGAGGTCGCGTACGAAGCGAACAACAGGCCTGAGTGGATCGGCATCCCCCTCCGCGGAATCCTCCAGTATCTCAACGGAGGGAGTTGATGGAGGAAGTCGCTCGCGAAGTCCGGGAACTGGCGCTCCTCTACTCGATTCAGCCCGCTTACCGGGATATGAACGGGAAGAAGACCCGCGCCTCGGAACCGGCTCTGCTCGCAACGCTGAAAGCGCTCGGCGCCCCGATCGAGAATCGGCAGGACGTCGCCGAGGCGCTGCGACGGCGACGGCTCGAGCTGTGCCGACGCGTGGTCGAACCGGTCACCACGCATTGGGGCACCGGCCCGCTGCGGCTCCGGCTCACCGTGCCTGCCGACGCCGCGGACGCACCGATTCACCTCCACCTGCGGCTCGAGGACGGAACCGAGCACTCCCTCTCGCCTGATGCGATTCGCGACATCTCCACGTATCGGGTCGAGCAGACCGAGTATCGCCGCCGCATCGCCGACATCCCTCTCGGGATCCTCCCATCCGGTTATCACGAGCTGACACTCTCCTGGAACGGACAGACACATCGCACGTTGTTGCTCGCAGCACCGGAGAGAGCCTGGGAGCAGCCGGGACGGAAGATGTGGGGCGTGTTCGCCCCCGTTTACGGGCTCCGCTCCGAAAGAGACTGGGGAGTGGGAGACCTGACCGATCTCTCCAGACTGATCCGGAATGTCGGCGACTTCGGTGGGGCCGGCATCGCCACTCTTCCGCTTCAGGCAGTGTTTCTCTCCGAGCCGTTCGAGCCGAGCCCCTACTCGCCGGTGAGCAGACTTTTCTTCAACGAGCTCTACCTCGACCCCGAGCGAATCCCGGAATTCGACACCTCCGAAGAGGCGCGCTCCCTCGTCGCCTCCCATGAGTTCCAGCAGCAGAGTGCCGAGCTCCGGCAGTCCGAGCTGGTTGACTATCGGAAGGTCGCGTCTCTGAAGCGTCGCGTCGTCGAAATGCTGGCCGAGTCGTTCTTCGAGCGAGGATCCCCCGAGAGGAGGAGCGAATTCGAGGCTTTCCTCGGAGAGAATCCCCGCGTCGAGTCCTACGCGCGGTTCCGTGCGGTCGTCGAATCCGGCAAGTGGCCCGAGCGTCCTCCGGAGGGATCGCTTCTCCAACTCGATGCCAGCGACGAGCCCGCGCGGCGCTATCACCTTTACGCACAGTGGCAGATTCACCGGCAATTGGAGTCGGTCGCCGGCCTCGCCCGCTCCAACGGATTCGGGCTCTATCTCGACTTTCCTCTCGGCGTGCATGGAGGAGGGTTCGACGCCTGGGATCAGCGCGAGCTATTCGCCATGGACGCCTCGGCGGGCGCGCCTCCCGACTCTCTTTTCACGGGAGGACAGAACTGGGGCTTTCCACCGCTCCACCCCGAGCGGTTGCGCGAGACCGGATACCGCTACCTGATCGAATCCCTCCGAGCCTCGATGCGGTTCGCCGGAGTCCTGCGGTTCGATCATGTGATGGCACTCCACCGGCTCTACTGGATTCCACCCGGCATCCCGGCGACCGAGGGGGTCTACGTCCGCTACAACATCGAGGAGCATCTGGCGATCCTGGCCATCGAGTCGCATCGATTCCGGACCATCATCGTCGGCGAAGATCTCGGCACCGTCCCGGCGATCATTCAGCACCGCATGAAGAGACACGGGCTCCACAGGATGTACGTCCTGCAATACGAAATCTGGCCCGGAAATCAGGTTCGCGAAGCGCCGGCCGCTTCGGTCGCGAGCCTCAATACTCACGACATGCCCCCCTTCGCCGGTTATTGGAAGGGAATCGATCTCGAAGAACGCCACCGTCTGGGCCAGATGCCGGAACTGGAACGGGAACGGCAGCAAAGGGAGAGGACAACGGACGCTTTCGCCAGCTTCGTCGGGAAGCGGAGTGAACAGGAGACCAACCAGGGGGATCCTGCCTCGGTTTACGACGCGGCGATGGAGTACCTGGCGCGAGGCCCCGCCGAGCTCGTTCTGGCGAATGCCGAGGACCTGTGGCTTGCGGTCGACGCGCAGAACCTGCCGGGGACGCATCTGGAGCATCCCAACTGGCGGCGGAAGCTCGCAAGAAGGGTCGACGAGCTGACCGCCGACCCCGAGCTGGCCGCCAGACTCCGCCAGTTCGAGATCTGGAGACGACAAGGGAGACGCGATGACTGATCAGAAAAACGATCCGAAGAAAACGGAAAAACCGGCGAGGAAGAAGAGCTCCGACGAGGTTTTCGCGAAGCCGAAGAAGGCGACCCGAGCGAAGGGAGAAGAAACGGCCGGGACGACGGGAGCGGGCAAGCCGCCCGCGCGGGCCGGAAAACGCGGCGACGCCACGCCCGAGCCGAAGAAAGCGGTGGCCTCACCCTCGCCGGCCCCGACTTCGAAACCGGCAGAATGGTCGCTCCTGGGAGAGCAGGACGTCTATCTGTTCAACGAGGGGACGAACCACCGCCTTCACGAGAAGCTCGGCGCACGGCTGATGACCGTCGACGGGAAGCCGGGGACGTACTTCGCCGTCTGGGCTCCGAATGCCGAGGAAGTCTCGGTGGTGGGAGAGTTCAACGGCTGGAATCGCGAACAGAACCGGCTGCGGCCGCATGGCAACTCCGGAATCTGGGAAGGATTCATCCCGGGAGTCGCAAAGGGAACGATTTACAAGTACTTCATCAAATCGCGATTCAACCACTATTCAGTCGAGAAGGCGGACCCGTTCGGAATCCACCACGAGAATCCTCCGAAGACGGCCTCGATCGTCTGGGATCTCGACTACGACTGGAACGACTCGGAGTGGATGGCGACGCGCGGTGGGCGGCAATCGCTGAATGCGCCGACGTCGATCTACGAGCTCCATCTCGGCTCATGGAGGCGCATTGCCGAAGACGGCAATCGTCCGATGAGCTATCGCGAGCTCGCCGAGCCTCTGGCCGAGTACATGAACTGGATGGGCTTCACCCACGTGGAGTTCCTTCCGCTCATGGAGCATCCGTTCTATGGATCGTGGGGATACCAGACGACCGGCTTCTTCGCTCCCACCAGCCGCTACGGCACGCCTCAGGATCTGATGTACCTGGTCGACTACCTGCACCAGCAGGGAATCGGCGTCATTCTCGACTGGGTGCCTTCCCACTTTCCGGGCGACCAGCACGGGCTCGCCTATTTCGACGGAAGCTACCTGTTCGAGCACGAGGATCCCAGACAGGGGTTCCATCCGGACTGGAGCAGCTACATCTTCAACTACGGCCGGAACGAGGTACGCTCGTTCCTCCTGTCGAGCGCTCTCTACTGGCTCGAGACCTACCACATCGACGGGCTCCGCGTCGACGCGGTCGCGTCGATGCTCTACCTCGATTACTCGCGGAAAGAGGGGGAGTGGATCCCGAATCAATACGGAGGGCGTGAGAACCTCGAGGCGATCCAGTTCCTCCGCCAGCTCAACAGCGATGTGTACGGGGCGCTCCCCGACATTCAGACTTTCGCGGAAGAGTCGACCGCATGGCCCATGGTCTCCCGCCCGACCTACGTCGGCGGGCTCGGCTTCGGGATGAAGTGGGACATGGGATGGATGCACGACACCCTCCAGTACATCAACCGGGAGCCCGTCTACCGCAAGTTCCACCACGGAGAGCTGACCTTCCGGATGATCTATGCCTTCAACGAGCACTTCGTCCTTCCACTCTCACACGACGAAGTCGTTCACGGGAAAGGCTCCCTGCTCGGGAAGATGCCTTCCGACAACTGGCAGAAATTCGCGAACCTACGTGCCCTCTACTCCTACATGTGGTCGCTGCCGGGCAAAAAGCTGCTCTTCATGGGAGGAGAATTCGGCCAGTGGGACGAGTGGAACCACGACGACTCGCTGCAGTGGCACTTGACCGGGAACGAGGAGCACGCAGGCATTCAGAAGGTCCTGAAGAACCTGAACCGCGTCTATCGCGACTACCCCGCGATGCACCAGCTCGACTCCCATCCCGACGGATTCGAGTGGATCGACGGCAGCGATGCCGAGCAGAGCGTGGTCAGCTACATGCGGAAGGGCCTGGACGACGCCCCGCCGGTCGTCATCGTCATCAACTTCACACCGATCCCCCGGATGAACTACCGCGTGGGCGTCCCGCGGAGCGGTCGATGGGCCGAGATCTTCAATTCGGACTCCACGGAATTCGGCGGGAGCGGTCATGGCAACATGGGCGGGGTCGACTCGGCCCCGGCCGGAATGCACGGCCGACCCCATTCGATCACCGTCACCGTCCCTCCCCTCGGAGCCGTTTTCTTCAGTCCGGAGGATTGATTGAATCCCTATCGCGACCGGCCGCAGGGCGCATTTCCTCGCCCGGACGGTCGGACTCTGTTCCGGCTCTGGGCGCCCCGCCCGGCGGAAATCCGCCTGATCATCGATGGAAACGACCCGGTCGAGATGCGACCAACCCGCGACGGCTTCTTCGAGGTCGAGCTCGAGGCCCCTCCGGGCACGCGCTACCTCTACCTCGTCGACGACGACCGCATCCCCGATCCCGCCTCCCGCTTCCAGCCCGAGGACGTTCACGGCTGGTCGGAGGTCGTCTCCCACGACTTCTCCTGGTCCGACGGCGCATGGCGGGGGCTTCGCCTTCAGGATGTGGTGCTCTACGAGCTCCACGTCGGGACCTTCACTCCCGCGAGCACGTTCGACGCGATCATCCCGCGGCTCGGTGAGCTGCGCGCGCTCGGAATCAGGATGATCGAGCTGATGCCCGTGGCCGAGTTTCCCGGACACCGGAACTGGGGATACGACGGAGTGCTCCCCTACGCGGCCGAGAGCAGCTACGGCGGCCCGGAGGGTCTTCGCCGGCTCGTCGACGCTGCTCACCGGGAAGGGATGGGCGTCTGTCTCGATGTCGTCTACAACCACCTCGGGCCCGAGGGAAACTATCTCGAGCGCTTCGGGCCGTACTTCACCGATGCCTACCGGACTCCCTGGGGCTCGGCGATCAATTTCGACGGTCCTGAGAGCGATCCTGTTCGGGAGTTCTTCACCGCAAATGCGCTGATGTGGATCGAGCAGTACCACGTCGATGCGCTGCGTCTCGACGCCGTTCATGCGATTCATGACGAATCGGCTTACCCGTTCCTGACCGAGCTGGCCGATCGCGTGGCCGAAGCGGCCCGCGACACCGAGCGCCGCATCCAGCTCTTTCCCGAAAGTGATCTGAACGAGCCGCGTTTCGTGCGGCCTCGGGACGCCGGCGGGCACGGCCACGACGCCCACTGGAACGACGACTTCCATCACGCGCTCCATGCGCTTCTCACCGGAGAGCGGGATGGCTACTATGAAGATTACGGCTCCGTCGCCGATCTCGCGAGGATCATCGATGAGGGCTATGCGTTCGCAAGGCGATACTCGCCCCATCGGAGGAGGCGCCATGGCGAGTCCGGTGCGGATCTCGATGGCAGGCATCTGATCGTCGCGGCGCAGAATCACGACCAGGTCGGCAACCGCCTCATGGGCGAGAGGCTCACCGCGCTCGTCGCCTTCGAGTCGCTCAAGCTGGCCGCCGGCGCGGTCATCCTCTCGCCTTTCATCCCGCTCCTTTTCATGGGAGAGGAGTGGGGCGAGCCAGCGCCGTTTCTCTATTTCGTCAGCCATGGAGACCCGGGGCTGATCGAAGCCGTGAGGGAAGGGCGTCGCGCGGAGTTCGCCTCGTTTCAGTGGACCGGAGAGCCGCCCGACCCACAGAGTGAGAAGACGTTCGATCGAAGCCGGCCGGACCCCTCCCTCGCCGCTTCGGGTCGGCACGCGGCGCTGCGCGAGCTTTACGGGACTCTCCTATCGCTCCGGCGTGAATCTCCGGCGCTCGGAACCGGCCCCGCCGGAACGCGGCGCTCAGCCGTTTTCGAGGAGCAGCGAAGCCTGGTCACACACCGGCGAGAGGGCGGCGCCGAGGCACTGATCGCGATGAACTTCTCCTCGGAACCCGTGGAGGTCGTGGTCGACGTGGAAGCCGCCGACTGGCAGTTGAGGATCGACACGGCGGAAAGCCGCTGGCTCGGTCCGGGAACTCCCCCCGCGAGCCTCCGCGTCAGCGGCCCCGGCATCGCGGTATCCTTGCCTCCCTGCGCCTTCGCCGCGTGGACGAGGGGAGCCTGAAGATTGATGCGATCGATCTGCATTCACGGTCATTTTTACCAGCCGCCGCGGGAGAACCCGTGGCTCGAATCGATCGAGCTGCAGGAGAGCGCGCACCCGTACCACGACTGGAACGAACGGGTCACGGCCGAATGCTATGCACCAAACGGTGCTGCGCGGATTCTGGACTCACGAGGGCGCATCGCGAAAATCGTCAACAACTACTCGAGAATCAGCTTCAACTTCGGGCCGACGCTGCTCACATGGATGAAGGAGAGCACTCCCGACACGTACCAGGCAATCCTGGATGGCGACCGGGAAAGCATGGCCCGATTCGATGGTCACGGCTCGGCGATCGCGCAGGCTTACAACCACATGATCATGCCGCTGGCGAGCCGGCGAGACAAGCAGACGCAGATCCGCTGGGGGGCGCGCGATTTCGAAAAGCGTTTCGGCCGGCGGCCCGAAGGGATGTGGCTTCCCGAGACGGCGGTGGATCTCGAGACTCTCGACCTGCTCCTGGATGAAGGCATCCGGTTCACGATTCTCGCCCCCAATCAGGCGAAGAGCGTTCGAAAGGGGCAAGGCGAGTGGCAGGCGGTGGGCGAACAGATCGACACGACGCGCCCCTACTTCTGCCGCGTTCCGTCGGGACGTTCGATCGCCCTGTTCTTCTACGACTCACCGACTTCGAGAGCCGTGGCCTTCGAGGGATTGCTCGGCAATGGAGACCGCTTCGCGCAGCGCCTCCTGAGCAGCTCCGACGGTGCGGCTTCACGGCTGGTCAACATCGCCACGGACGGTGAAAGCTACGGCCATCACCACCGGTACGGAGACATGGCTCTGGCCTCGGCGCTGGAAGTACTCGAGGCGAACCCTGAGGTTCAGCTGACGAACTACGCCCAGTTTCTAGCGCAGCATCCGCCCCAGGACGAGGTGGAGTTGGTGGAGTACAGCTCGTGGAGCTGTTCGCACGGGATCGAGCGGTGGCGCAGCGACTGCGGCTGCCGGACCGGAGGGGAAGCCGGTTGGAACCAGAGCTGGCGGGGCCCGCTCAGGGACGCGCTCGACTGGCTCCGGGATCATCTCGCGCCGCTGTTCGAGCGCGCGGCGCTCCAGCTGCTGCGCGATCCGTGGGCCGCACGGGACGCATATATCGACGTCGTTCTCGACCGTTCGGACGAGAACGTCCAGCGATTCATCGCCGATTACGCGCTCCGCGAGCTCGACGGAGATGATCTCGTCCGGATGCTGCAGCTCCTCGAAATGCAGCGTCAGGCCATGCTCATGTACACGAGCTGCGGTTGGTTCTTCAATGAGGTCTCGGGGATCGAGACCGTCCAGGTCCTCCAGTATGCCGCCCGGGCAATTCAGCTCGCGAAGGAGACATCGGGGACGGACCTGGAAGAGAGTTTCCTGGTGCGGCTGTCGACCGTGAAGAGCAACAAGGTCGAGATCGACAATGCCCGCATCCTCTACGAGACCGAAGTGCGGCCGTCGATGCTCGACCTCCCGCGCGTCGCGGCCCATTACGCGGTGTCGTCCCTGTTCCACGAGTACCCCTCCTCCGCCCGCATTTACTGCTACGAGGTGGAGCGCGACGATCAGGTCGTGTTCGAGGCAGGGCGGACCAACGTCACCGTCGGCAGGGTTCACGTCCGTTCGATCATCACCCGCGCTACGCGGCTCTTTTCATGGGGCGCGATCCATCTGGGAGACCTCAATCTTTCCGGAGGTGTGCGCGAGTTCATCGGCGATGCCGCGTATCAGGCGCTGATCGATGCGCTTGCCGAGCCCTTCCACAACGGCGACTTTTCAGGCGTCATCCGGATTCTCGACCGCGAGTTCGGAACGCTCACGTTCTCGGTCAAATCACTCTTCAGCGACGAGCAGCGCCGGATTCTCGAGGCTTCGTGGAGCACGAGCCTCAGCGACGCCGACCCCCTCTCCCGAGAGCTGTACGAGCGATACGTTCCGCTGATGCGCTTTCACGCCGAACTGGGAATCCCGCTTCCGCGGATTCTGAGAGTGGCGGTGGAGTTCGCGTTCAACATGCACCTGCGGAGGCTGCTCGACAAGGAGAATCCGCCGATCGCGCAGTTGCGAAGCATCCTGCAGGAGGTCCGGACTGAAAAGATCGAGCTCGACCATGCGACGCTGAGCTTCCCCCTGCAGCGTGAGCTCGCCGCCGCCGTGGACGAGCTGGTTGAGGATCCCCGCTCAGTCGCTTCGGTGCGCCGCCTCGATCACCTTCTCGAGATCGCCTCCCTCCTCCCCTTCGGGATCGACCTCTGGAAGGCACAGAACGTGTTTTTTCATCTGTTGCAGGTCGTGATGCCGGAGTTCATCGACAGAACCGGAAACGGAGAGGATCAGGCGCGAATCTGGCTACGTCATTTCCGATCGATCGGAAATCGACTGTCCGTCCGGGACTCGTGATGAATCATCCTCGTATACCAGCGTCGACCTACAGGCTCCAGCTCAACGCCGGGATGACGTTTCGCGACGCTCGCTCGGTCCTCGAATACCTCGACGAGCTCGGAATCTCCGACCTTTACGTCTCTCCGATCTCGAAGGCGCGGAGAGGGAGCATGCACGGGTACGACGTCATCGACCCGCAGCAGCTCAACCCCGAGATCGGGTCGGCCGACGATCTCGAGCTGGTCGCCACGGAGCTCCGCGAGCGGAACATGGGGCTGATCGTCGATATCGTGCCGAACCACATGGCCGCAAGCCTCGAGAACGACTGGTGGCTGGACATGCTCGCAAGGGGACCCGCTTCTCCGGCCGCACGGTACTTCGACGTCGACTGGTCGCGCGAAGGAACGCGGGGAGGATCACGCGACAAGCTCCTCTTCCCGGTGCTGGGCAGGCCCTACGGGGACGTGCTTGCGAAGCACGAGATCCGGCTCGTGGTCGATGAGGAGCACGGATTCTCGATCCGCTACTACGATCACCTCTTCCCGGTCAGCGCCGCCTCCCTCCGTTTGATCGCGCAGTGGTTGCGCGACGCCATCGAGGATCAAGTCGCGTCGCGGGATCTGGCGCTGCTCGCCGGAGAGGACAACCCGCGCGAGATCGCCGAGCGGCTCCTCGCGATCGCGCGTCCTCGAACGCGCACACGGAGGATTCTCGAGAATCTGGTGAGCCGGATCAACGACGGGAGCCGCACCACGCCACGTTTTTTCGAGCTCGATCGCCTTCTCGAGCTGCAGCACTACCGGCTCGCATTCTGGCGCATGGCTTCCGAGGAGCTCAACTACCGGCGCTTTTTCGACATCAGCGAGCTGGCGGGCGTCACGATGGAGTCCCGCGAAACCTTCGAGGCCGTTCACAAGCTCCCCCTCGAGCTCGCGCGCCGCGGAATCGTCACCGGGCTGAGAATCGACCACATCGACGGTCTTCGAGACCCGATCGGCTACCTCGAACAGCTCCAGGACGCCCTTCCGGGAGAGCGGTTCTACGTCGTCATCGAGAAGATTCTCGGTCCGGACGAACCCGTGCGCGAGGATTTCGCCTGCTCCGGCACGACGGGATACGAGTTTCTCAACACGATCAATCGAGTGTTCGTGGACGGCACGGGCCTCCGCCAGATCGACACGGCCTATCGCGAGCTCACCGATCGGCATTTCCCGTTTTCGAACGTCGTCTACAGAACCAAGCGGCTCGCGATCAAACGCCTCTTCGCCGGGGAGTTGATCCGGCTCACTGCCCGAACCTCCACCCTGGCCGCGAACGACCGGGTCGGACGGGACATCCCCTTCTCCGACCTGCGGCGGGCGATCATCGAGATCTCGACCGCTCTCCCGGTCTATAGGACCTACATCCGCTCCGGCCAGATCGATCCGCGGGACCGGGCACTGATCGAAAAGGCCGCCACAGACGCCCACGCGACGAGTCCCCCGGGTCTGCGCCCGGCCATCGACTTCGTCGCGCGCAGCTTCCTTCTCGATCTCTCTGCTGAAAGCGAGCCCTATCGCGAGCAGTGGCTCGACGTCATCATGCGCTGGCAGCAGTTCACGGGCCCGGCGATGGCCAAGGGATTCGAGGACACGGCGTTGTACCGCTCGAACCTCCTCGTCTCTCTCAACGACGTGGGCTCCGAGCCCGCCCCTGAGCCCCATCGTCTCGGCGCTGATGCGTTTCACCGGGAGTCGAACCGGCGGCTCGCCCGCATGCCGGCGACCATGAACGCCAGCTCCACTCACGATACGAAGCGTAGCGAAGACGTGCGGGCCCGAATCAACGTGCTGTCGGAGATCCCGGTCCGGTGGATCCGGAACGTACAGCAGTGGAGACGGATCAATGCTCCCCACCGCGTCGCGGCCGGAGAGCGTTCCGTCCCGGGCACGAACGAGGAGTGGCTGCTCTACCAGACACTCCTCGGGTCGTGGCCGATCGACCGCGATGACATGGAGAGCTATCCCGATCGCATCGCGGCTTACGTCATCAAGGCGGCCCGGGAAGCCAAGATGCACACGAGCTGGCTCGAGCCCGACGAGCGGTGGGAAAAAGCCCTCGTTTCCTTCGCTCGAAGACTGGCATCCGGCGAGGGTGATCCTGCTTTCCAGCGCGCATTCGCACGCCTGCAGAAAGACGTCGCTTTCTGGGGAGCGGTGAACTCCCTCTCGCAGCTGGTTCTCAAGTCGACGGCCCCCGGCATCCCCGACTTCTATCAGGGAACCGAGTTGTGGGATCTCTCGCTCGTCGATCCCGACAATCGGAGGCGGGTCGACTACGACCGCCGCCGGCGGATCCTCGAGTCGATCCGCGCCCGCCAGGGGGAGTTCGGCCGAGAGCAGCTGTGCCGCGATCTGTTGCGTCAATGGAAGGACGGTGGCGTGAAGCTCTTCACGACTTCCGCACTGCTTCACCTCCGCCGCGGACAGCGCGAGCTGTTCGATTCAGGAGGGTACCGGCCGCTTGCGGCCGACGGAGTCCTGGGGCAACATCTCGTCGCATTCGCGAGAGAGCAAGGAAGCCAGCGCGTCGTGGTCGTCGTGCCGCGCCTTCCCGCCTCCCTGGTCCGCCCGGGGGTCTGGCCCATCGGATCCGAAATCTGGGGCGACCTGATGCTCCGCACGGGCGCACGAAGCTCGTTGACGAATATCTTCACGGGTGAGCGGATACGAGTCTCGCGCGGTACGATCAGCGTGGCCGACGCGCTGCAGTCGTTTCCGGTTGCCGTGCTGGTTACGTGAGGAGGTGGGACGAGGGGCGGGTTACCACGGAAAGGGGTTCGTCAGGGCTTTCAGCCTCTGGCCCCTCGACCCATGACGAACGTCTCGAGGGCGACATCGACAGGAGGCCCTCCGGACTTTCTTCCCACCTCGATCTCGGTGATCTGGTCGAGCGCGGCGATGAGCGCGGCTTCATCGTGGAGCCGGGCCGATTCGAATCTCTTGTGCAGAGCGAACGGATGGGGTTTCTGCCGCACGAGATGATTGCTCTTGAGATACTCGCTCAGCGGCTCGGCGATGGCGTCCTTGAATCGGTTGTAGTGGGTCCCTCGCCTGACGTCGATCCCGTTCATGCGGGCCCACGAATGGATGCCGATGAGCTGGCGGATCTCGTCGGCGAAAGCGAATAGAAACCGGCCGTAATGGATATCGTCCGAGGCTTTACCTTCGTCGCGAGCCGCCTGCGCGACCAGGTCGCGCAGCTTCGAGATCGCCTCGAGGGATTTTCCCTCGGCGAAGAGCGATCCGAGCTCCCACCGCATCCCGCCGCCGATCTCCGCAACCTGCTGCCGGACGATCTCGACGGTGATTCGCCCGCCTTCTCCGACGAACGTCGCAAGCCGGTCGGCTTCGTTCGCGGCCTGCCGGAGGTCGGGGACGTCCTTCGAGAACTTGTCCGAAAGAATCCGTTCGATTCCCAGCCGGGCTCGCAACTCGCGAATTGCCTGAGGATCGAACTTCGCGCCGGCGGCCTCGCTGATCTGGCTGATGGCGGCCGAGAGCGCCGCGTCGAAATCCTCGCGCGTGAGGTTCCGCACGACGACTGCTCCGCCGCGAACGATCGCCGCGACTGTCGCTGAGTCGACGGGCACCTCGCCCGTCCGCATCAGGAGGATCGATCCGGGAGCTCCTCCTTCCGACGCAGCCTCGGCGAGCATGGCGGCGTCGTTCTCACCGCGGGATGGGCGTTTGCCGGAGTCGCGAGCCGCCTGGAGCAGACCGGAAAACGCGGCCTCGGGTTTCCGGAGGCCGAGGTTTTCGGCGATCGCGGTGTCGGACTCGTCGAGCTCGATGCCGGCGAGGCCGAGCACGTGCAGCAGTTTGGCGACCGCGGATGTCCGCTTCCGATCGGTCTTCGCCGTCTTGAAATCGCCGATCGACTTGTCCAGCAGTGTCGAGATCTCTTTGCGGGTGACGAAGGCGTTGATTTCGGGAAGGATGAGAAGGCGCGTGCCTCCGAAGAGCGAGTGCGTCCGGAAGGAATCGAGGACCTGCCCGAGGTCGGTTCCCGCGGCGAACGTCTCGACCTGGGCGCCGATGGCCTCCAGGGCATCCCGGATGGAGTGAAAGGAGGCGTCGACCAAGAACTCGCTGTCACCACCGACGAGAATCAACGAGGGCGGCTTACCGGCGCCGATGCGTTTGAGAAGCTCGCTTTCAGTGGTCATCGCAGAATCAGAAAGAGCTTCGACCGCTCGAAGCTCTTTGAACTATAACGCGGTGGGTTCGTGAGATCAGAGGAGACCCTTCTCCTGAAGCTCCTGGCAGTCGATGCAGAACCGCGTCCAGGGGACCGCGGCCAGGCGCCTCTCGCCGATGACTGCCTGGCAGTTGGTGCAGACCCCGAAGGCGCCCGCGTTCATCCTGTTCAGGGCCTCTTCGATGGCGACGAGGATCTCGCGGTCCGTGTCGGAAAGCGAGAAGTTCAGCTCTTTCGAGTACGCACTCGCGGCCTTGTCGGCCAGATCCTGGATTCCGTCGTCGCTCTGCTCGGAGCTCTGCGCGCGCTCGCGGTTGTACGACGCGAGCATTTCCTTCTGCTTCTTCTCTAGCGCTTCACGATGCGAAGCGTGGGGATCTGCTTTGGTCTTGGTCCTCGCCATGTTCGGGTCGATCTCCTTACTTGTGATATGACACGTTCCGGATCAAGGTGCAGGCTCGGTAGATCTGCTCGAGAAGGACGACCCTCGCGAGCTGGTGCGGCAGCGTCATCGGCGAGAGTGCGAGCACCCGATCGCCTCTCTCCCTCAGGTGGTTGCTCAGACCGAGGTCCCCTCCCACGACGAAATTCACTCCGTGGGGCTGGTCCACCGTCATTCGCTCGAGCCACCGCGCAAATTTCAAAGAATCGATCAACTCGCCGCGCTCATCGAGCACGGTCGTAAATCCTTGCGCCGGGATCGCTTCCAACAGCCGTTTCGATTCGGCTCTGATCACGTCCTGATCCGACTTCGATTTCCGTCCCTTTTCCGGGGCCACTTCGATCATCTCGAGCGGAAAAAAGTGGCGAATCCTCGCCGCGTATCGATCGATCGCAGCCCGGAATTCGGTATCAGACGTGGAACGAATCCAGATCAGGCGAAATTTCACGAATTCGGCCCCTTTCCGCCGGCATTTCGGGGCAGTTTTGCGTGATGCGAAATGGGTTGTTTTCGTCGCATCCGCCCCTCACCGGTTCCACCGCTTCCTCTTTTCGATCAACGCCTTCCGGCTGATCCCGAGGACTGCGGCGGCCCGCGTCTGGTTGCCTCCGGTCTGCCGCAGAACTTCCTCGACATACTTTCGTTCGAGGGCGGCCAGGGTCCACCCCTGAGCGGAGGCTTCCGCGACCAGATCGCCGCCGCCCAGAAATCCTTCGCGCGGGAGGGAAGCCGCGGAGATGCGCGTCCCTTCCTCGAGGAGAACCGCGCGCTCGATCGCGTGACGCAGCTCCCGCACGTTTCCGGGCCAGCGATACTGCCGGATGATCTGCAGCGCCTCGGGCTCGAAGCCGGCAATCGTCTTGCCGGCGGCCCGTGCAGCCAAGCGGAGAAGCCGGCGGGCGAGCGAGGGTATGTCGACGCTCCTCTCGCGCAGGGGCGGAATCGTCAGGCTCACCACGTTGAGCCGAAAGTAGAGATCCGGCCGCAGACGATCGCCCGATTGAAGCTGCTCGAGCGGGAGGTTGGAGGAGCTGATGAGCCGCACGTCCGTCCGGATGGTGCGATTCGAGCCGAGTGGGGTGAACTGGCGCTCCTGGATGACGCGAAGAAGCTTGGCCTGCAGATGGGACGGGAGTGCGGCGATCTCGTCGAGGTAGACGGTCCCGCCGCTGGCGATCTCGAAACGCCCCGGTCTCCGCTGAAGGGCGCCCGTGAAGGCGCCCTTCTCGTGGCCGAACAACTCGGCCTCGAACAGGTCCTCGGGGATGGACGCGCAATCGATCCGGACCAGAGCTCGAGCCGCGCGTGGGCCGAGGGCATGAAGCGTTTCCGCCAGGAAGTCCTTTCCGACGCCCGACTCGCCGAGGATCAGGACGCTGGCATCGGTCGAGACGACCTTGCCGGCAACGCCGAGAAGCTCCCGCATTCTCGCATCGCGTGTCGGAAACAGACTCCGCAGTCTGCGAGCCTCAGCGGTTTCCCTGCTGGCGCTCACGCTCCTCCTTCGGGACGTAATCGCCCGTGACGTTCGGCGCATCCCCCCAGAGCCGTTCGAGCGCGTAGAACTTCCTGCACTCTTCAGTGAACACGTGAATGATGAAATCGCCGTAGTCGATCAGGATCCATCGCCCCAGGCCGGAGCCTTCGGTGAAGAGCGGCTTGGAACCGTGCTTTTCCCGAAGTCTCTCTTCGACGGCATCCGCAATCGCCTGCGTCTGCCGCTCGTTGTTCGCCGAGCAGAGAATGAAGTAGTCGGCGATGGACGTCAGCTTCCCGACGGAAAGCACATCGAGATCGAACGCCTTTCTGTCGAGCGCCGCCTCGACCGCTTCCTTGACCCGCTTATCCATCGAATCGCTCACCAAGCTCCCTTTTCCCGTAGAGTCCGTATTTCCTGATATACGCCGCAACTCCTGGTTCGACCAGATCCCCGATCGGCTGACCGTCGTGCACGTGCTGACGGATCGCGGTCGAACTGATCGGCACTTCGGGATTGTCCACCAGGACGATCCCGCCGGTGCGAGGAATGACGTCCCCGCTTCCGACGAGACGGCTTTTCAGTGCCGCGGGCAGCTCAGCTTCGGCACGCCTGAGCACCACGAAATTCGCCAGTTCGAAGATTCTCTCGATTCTCCTCCATTCGAGGAGCATGGGAAGGTTGTCGTCGCCGATGATCCAGTCGAGCGCCGTGCCGGGATTCCGTGCCGCCAGCGTCTCGAGGGTGTCGACTGTGTACGAGATGTCGCCCCGCTCGAGCTCGATGTCCGAGAGAACGACTTTCTCTTCATCGGCCGTGGCAATTGCCGCCATCGCCCAGCGGTGAAGGGGGGACGTCGAGGAGCGGGCGGCCTTGAACGGCTGCTGCGCGGCCACGATCAAGAGAACGCGCTCCCATCCGATGGCCGCGGCCGCGCTGCGGAGCGGTCGCAGATGACCGCGGTGAATCGGGTCGAAAGTTCCGCCCAGAAGCCCGATTCGCCGTTCAGTCATGGACCCCCGCGGCGCTCTGTGCGGCACGACCCTCGCGAACGGCCGCGGCGAGACGGCGGGTCAACTCCCGCACCCCGGCGCCGGTGACGGCCGAAATCTCGTGATAGCCATAACCCGAATCGGCGGCCCACTTCCGCAGGTTCTCCGATGCTCCGGGGTGAGCGGAGTCCACCTTCGAGCCGACCACGAGCCGCGGCTTGCCACCGAGCGTATCGGAATACGACATCAGCTCGCCGGCCACCACTGCCGCATCCGCATCCGTCGCATCGCTGGTCGCGAGATCGACCAGGTGAACCAGAATCGAGCATCGCTCGACGTGCCGCAGGAAGCGGTCGCCGAGCCCGTGTCCTTCGTGCGCACCTTCGATGAGTCCCGGAATGTCCGCCACGACGAAGGTCTCCTCGTCGTCCGCGGTCACGACTCCGAGATTCGGTACGAGAGTCGTGAACGGGTAATCCGCGATCTTCGGCCGGGCGGCGCTGATGACCGAGATCAGAGTCGACTTGCCGGCATTCGGAAGCCCGACGATTCCAACATCGGCGATGAGCTTGAGCTCGATGCGGAGAGCTCTTGCCTCTCCCTCCTCGCCCGGCTGGGCGAATCGCGGCGCCTGGCGCGTGGCGGTCGCGAAATTCTGGTTTCCCAGGCCTCCACGCCCCCCTTTGACCACCCGGACGCGCTGCCCTTCTTCGACCAGATCGGCGACCAACTCGTCCGTGTCGCGATCGCGAACCACCGAGCCCACCGGCAACTCGATCACGACGTCATCACCGCTCTTGCCCGAACAGTTCGACCCGAGGCCATGCTCGCCTCGGCCCGCCTTCCATTCGCGCCTGAATTGAAGATGGTAGAGCGTGTTCAGACGGGAAGTGGCTTCGACGAAGATGCTTCCGCCCGCCCCTCCGTCCCCGCCCGAAGGACCCCCGCGCGGAACGAACTTCTCGCGGCGGAAGGCAATGCATCCGTTCCCGCCGTCTCCGGCCTTCACCGTAATCGAGGCCTGGTCGATGAACATCGTTGTCGTCCGTAACTTCCCGCGGTTGGGAGTGCCAACAGCATACCCGACCGCGCTGAGCGAGAGCCCTGAACCCGAAAACAGAACGGCCTTCGGAAACGCCCCCCGTGGATTCAGGTCAACGGGGCTCGCTGCCGAAGGCCGATGATCGAGTTCGTATCGATTGGAGAATCAGGATTCCCGCGGGGTGATCGTGATGAACCGCCCGTGGCGGCCCTTGTTCAAAAACTTCACGACGCCGTCGATCTTGGCGAAAAGCGTGTGATCACGACCGATCCCGACGTTGGCGCCCGGGTTGAACTTCGTCCCGCGCTGCCGTACCAGGATTGATCCACCGGTGACGAACTGTCCGTCGCCCCGCTTGACACCGAGCATTTTGGGCTGCGAGTCGCGCCCGTTGCGCGAGGAGCCCTGTCCTTTTTTGTGAGCCATCGTTAAGCCTCGTTCCTCAGGTCGCCAGTGACCCGACTCA
Organism: Thermoanaerobaculia bacterium; assembly: GCA_046261635.1. Taxonomy (GTDB): domain Bacteria; phylum Acidobacteriota; class Thermoanaerobaculia; order Gp7-AA8; family Gp7-AA8; genus JBHEPS01. The sequence continues at coordinate 28,362 of JBHEOL010000041.1, forward strand.
GACGTTGATTCCGTCGATCCGAACTTCCACCAGATCCTGGCGGTGTCCGTTCCTGGTCTTCGTGTGATTCTTGCGGCGCTTCTTGTGGAAGATGATGATCTTGTCGCCGCGCATTTCCCGCAGCACGGTCGCCTCGACCGAGGCGCCCTCGACCAGCGGTGCGCCGATCTTCGGCTCATCGCCACCCACCATCAGGACCTCGCCGAGCTTGACCTTGTTGCCATCGATACCGGCAAGCACATCGCGCTCGACGCGAATCGTCGAACCTTTTTCAACTCGATACTGCTTACCGCCGGTGCGGATGACTGCGTACACGGTGAGACCTCCAAGTTTGGAACCTCGCCTTTTAGCATGCGACCTCAGGCGAGTCAATGGCGCGAAACTCGGGGCGCGGAGGGTTTCCGGCCTCGAACTGCGAAGCTTAACGGCAAACGCTCGGGGGTTACGGGGTTATTCCGAGGGGCTAGGGGCTAGGGACTAGGGACTAGGAGAAGCAACTACAACATCAAGCGAAGAGCCCGGTTTCTGGCTTCTGGCCCTTGGCTTCCGGCCGTTGATTTTGCCTTTCCTAGCCCCTAGCCCCTAGTCCCTAGCCCCTTGTTCCTACAACGGTATGTTTCCGTGCTTTTTCGGCGGATTCGCGTCGCGCTTGTTCTGGAGCATCGCGAAGGCGGTGATCAGCTTCCGCCGCGTAAACCTCGGCTCGATGATCTCGTCGATGTCCCCCCGCTCCGCCGCGATGTAAGGATTGGCGAATTTCTCCTTGTACTCGGCCACCTTCTCCTTCCGCTTGGCCTCCGGGTCGGCCGCCTCCTGCAC
>JBHEOL010000052.1:0-3036 GCA_046261635.1 Thermoanaerobaculia bacterium
GGGTCGATGCCGCCAGGGTCGTCGAGCTGATGGCGTCGGCGCGCACGCTCCTGATTCCCGGCGTCGAGGATTTCGGCATCACGGCCCTGGAGGCGATGGCGTGCGGAACCCCGGTCGTGTCGATTGCGGAGGGGGGAGTCAGCGAGTCGGTGATCGACGGAAGGACGGGGGTGCTCTTCCGCTCGCCGACCCCCGCGGGACTCACCGATGCGATTGCCAGGGCGCGGTCGGTTTCGTGGGACCGCGAGGAGATCCGGAAGCGGGCGCACTCGTTTTCACGGCGACGTTTTCAGGAGGAGTTCCGTACACTGGTCGAGGGAGTGCTCGCGTCGGGTGGCCACTCCGACGCGATGACCGGGGAGCGCCTGGACGGATGATTCAGAGAAAGTACGAGTCGCTGGCCGCCGTCTACGTGGTGGTCGATCTGGCGACGACAGCGGCAGCGTTGTTCGCCGCCTGGTGGCTCCGCTTCGGCCTGGAGATCATTCCGGTCACCAAGGGCCAGCAGGATCCGGCGATTTACGTTCGCATCCTTCCTCTCGTTCTACTCGTCTTTCCCCTCGCATTCGCGATTCAGGGGCTCTACCGGGTCCGGCCGACCCGGACCCCCTCGGAAGAGGCCGTCGGGGTGACCTTCGCCACCATCCTCGGGGTTCTCGGCCTGTCGGGTCTCCTGCTCTGGTTCCGCCCCGAGGGAATCCTGGTCGACTATTCGCGCGCCACTCTCGGCCTGTTCGTCGGCTGCGAGATCGTGCTGGTCATGTTCGGGCGGACCGTGGTGCGCAGGTTCGTGCAGCGCCGCTACCTGGCGGGAAAGAACCTCGAGCGAGTGCTGATCGCCGGTAGCGGCGAGCTGGCGAAGGCGGTGGTCACGCGCGTGCGGAACCACCAGGAGCTCGGGTTTCAGATCGTCGGTTACATCGCGGACGACGGAGAGATCGAGGGGTTGACCAGGCTCGGCTCGATCGCCGATACCGAGCGAGTCGTGAACCAGCACGGCGTTCAGCACGTCTTCGTCGCAATGCCTCACGCCTCGGCCCGCTCGATGATGGAGCTTCTCGACCGGCTCGTGAGAGAGATGGTGTCGATTCACGTCGTCCCCGACCTGCTCCAGTTCATGGCGCTCCGGTCGAGGGTCGAGGACCTGGATGGCCTGCCGACGATCAACCTCTCCGAGACGCCACTCGACGGCTGGAGTCTGCTGCTCAAGAGAATTTTCGATGTCGTCTTCGGGGCGGTCGCTCTCGGGATGTTCGCCCCTTTGATGGGTGCGATTGCGCTTCTGATCCGGCTGGAGGACCGGGGCCCGGTCTTCTATCGGCAGGTCCGCATGGGGCTCGACGGCGTCGCCTTCGAGATCCTGAAGTTCCGGTCGATGCGGATGGGCGCCGAGGGAAATGGCGGAGCGAAGTGGGCCGAGAAGGACGATCCGCGCCGGACGAAGGTCGGACGGTGGATCCGCGAATGGTCACTCGACGAGCTGCCGCAGCTCTGGAATGTGCTGCGGGGCGACATGAGCCTGGTCGGGCCGCGGCCCGAGCGTCCCGAGTTCGTCGAGCTGTTCCGCGCGGAGTATCCGCACTACATGCTCCGCCACAAGGTCCGCGCCGGAATGACCGGATGGGCGCAGGTTCACGGCTGGCGCGGCAACACCTCGGTGCGCATGCGCCTCGAGCACGATCTCTACTACATCGAGAACTGGTCGCTCATGCTCGACTTCAAGATCCTCCTCATGACGCTCAGACACGGCGTCCGCCACGAGAACGCGTACTAGAAGCAAGGCAGAAGGCAGAAGGCAGAAGGCAGAAGGCAGAAGTAAAGTCAGAGGCAACGCCCCGTCATCCTGAGAGAGCGCCGCGCCGGCGGGACACATCACGAGGGCCGTGCGCGCGAGCGAAGGATCTCAGAATTGCAGGATCGCGTTGGCCGTGTAGGGGGAGCGGCAGGTGGTGGCGGGACTCGCGTCCACTGCCGCCTCAGATCCACCGTCAACCCGGCGCTCGCCTCTCAGATGACTTGGACCTCCTGCCGTTGCTCTTACTTCTGCCTTCTGCCCTCTGCCTTCTGCCTTGCTCCACCTACGGCGTTTCGAACTCCCAGGCGATCTTCTTGAACCCGCGCTCGGTGCGCTCGACGATCTGCTGGATGTCCTTCTTCGCGTGCGCGGAGGAGAAGAAGGCGGCCTCGAACTGGGAGGGGGGGAGATAGACGCCGTCGTTCAGCATCAGGTGGAAGAAGCGGTTGAACTGATCGATCTTCGATCGTTTCGCGGTCTCGAGATCGACCACCGGCGCGTCGGTGAAGAAGAGGGTCCACATCGATCCGACCCGGTTGAGCGTGACCTTCGCCTTGTACTTGGCCGCCGCCTTATGCACGCCGGCCTCGAACTCGGATGAGCGGTCTTCCAGGTCCCGGTAGATCCCGTCGTTCTTGAGGATGCTCAGGGTCGACTTCCCGGCCGCCACCGCGATCGGGTTTCCCGAGAGCGTTCCGGCCTGGTACATCGGACCGTTCGGGGAAACCATCTCCATGAGGTCCCTGCGTCCGCCGTACGCAGCGAGCGGCATCCCTCCACCGATGATTTTCCCGAGGGTCGTCAGGTCCGGCTTGATGCCGTAAAGAACCTGCGCACCACCCCAGGCGACCCGGAATCCGGTCATCACCTCGTCGAAGATCAGGAGCGTTCCCGTCCTGTCGCAGGCAGCGCGGAGTCCCTGCAGGAACCCTTCCCCGGGAGGGACACAACCCATGTTGCCCGCCACCGGCTCGACGATGATCGCCGCGAACTCTCCGCCGAATTCCACGAGGATCCTCTCGACCGCGTCGAGATTGTTGTAGGGCGCGGAGTGGGTGAGTGCCGCCACCTCCTCGGGGATGCCGGCCGAGTCGGGTGCGCCGAAAGTGAGGCCTCCCGAGCCCGCCTTGATCAGCAGTGAGTCGGCGTGACCGTGATAGCCGCCGTCGAACTTCAGGATGCGCTTGCGTCCCGTCGCGGCCCGCGCGAGACGAACCGCGCTCATCGTCGCCTCGGTCCCC
>JBHEOL010000093.1:0-2873 GCA_046261635.1 Thermoanaerobaculia bacterium
GTCGATTGCGCGATGAATCGAACGGTAGACGGGGCACCCCTGATGGTGAACCGCGTGGACGCGGTCGACGGTTTCCCGGTCCGCGCCGGGCGCGGCGAGCTCGTACGTCACGTGAATCCGTTTCAGCACGAGGACCTGCTGTTCGACCTCGACCTCACCAACCGCATTTCCGATGAGTTCCTGTATCGCGATTCGACGCGCTGCCAGCGCGCCCCCGAAGGTTCCCGTCAGTCAGCCGGCCGCCGCGGCGACCACGTAATCGATGGTGGTCGCGTGCGGGGGGAAGGCGTCGGGCGGAACGCCGTAGTGCGCGGAGATCGCGCCGTGCACGCCGAAGCGGACAGGCTCGGTCTCGGCGGGAAGCCAGGCGAGACGGTTGGGTCCTCCCTCCCGCTCGATACGGACCTCGGATCGGTAGACGACTTCGCTCATCGTTCTCTCCTTCACGCCGCAACGCGTGGCCGGTAGGCCACGATCTCGACGGCACCAATCAAATCATAGCGCTCGGTCGCCTTTCCGATCAGAGGGAGTGTAAGAAAATCACTCCGCACCGCACCCACCCCCCGAGGTGAGTGCCGTGAAGTGGAAGCTGACGCTGGTCGTCATCGTCCTGTCCGGAGCGGCGGCTCTGAATGCGGGGGACGACCCTGCGCCGTTTCACGGGCCCGATCCGCGTTCGTGAGCAGTTCCTGATCGGCATGGGCTATTTCGCGTTCGACCCGGCGAGCGCCGTAGTGCTCGATCGCGGCAAGACGCGTTTCGATCTCGTCCACAGCCGGACGAATACGTTCGCCCGCTCCTCGGCGGTGACCGAGCTGCTCGAGTCCAGCCCGGAGCGCGCTGGGCTCGCCGCGTCCGATCTTCGCGAGCTGGCCGCTTCCAACATCGGCTTCCACGTCGGGGTCACGCTCACACGATAGGCCCACCTGTGTAAGAAATCGCTCCTTCCCCCCACTCACCTCCATACCAGGGGCGCACGCGAGGGGGCCTGCGGGCCGGCGCGACGCGGCAGAAACGATTTTGGGAGAACGGCATGGACAGAGTTGAACGGGCGACGAGCGTAGTTCCGGACGATTTCGAAGATTCCCTGCAGAGGGGCTTCCGTTATGCCCTGTCGCTGATCCACGACTGCTCGCAGGCGGAGGATCTCGTTCAGGACGCGGTGACCACGATGCTCGGCAAGGGGGTCGCCTGGGAAAGGCCGTATCTCTTCGCGACCATCCGAAACCGTTTCATCGACTCGTATCGCCGGAAGCAGAGAATCCAATTCGTCTCCCTCGAGGGCATCTCGGGTTTCGAGACGGATCCTGCGAGCGGCGACTCGCCCGATGCGTTCGATCATCTCGCGGCGGGTCACCTGCACGAAGCGCTCGGGTCGCTCCGCGACGACGAGCGGGAGACGCTCTTTCTCGCCGTGGTCGAGGGGTACACAGCCGAAGAGATCGCGCAACTGAGCGACCGTCCTCGCGGGACGGTGCTCAGCATTCTCTTCCGGGCAAAAGGGAAGCTGCGCGAAAAACTCTCCGGGACACGAGATTTCTCGAGGCGCGGCGCCACCGTAACGGCGCTGCCGGCGTAGCCCGGTTGCCCTGCCTACACCATGGCGACGGCCTTTCCGTTGCGGACTGATCTGCCCTACCGGCTCCGCGCTGCAATCAATCAGCTTCTTCAAACGTCTCATCAGAATCCGATGGAGGATCGATGAACGCACTGTCGTTGCACCTGCTCGGCTTCCTGCTGGCTGCTTCCTGCGCGGGGACGCCTTCGGACCCGTCGAACGACGGCGAGCTGCCCGGGGCTTCCTGGATCCGCGGTTCGCGCGTGCGGACGCTGCTGCCGCCCGATGCCATCCCCGCGATCGACGATCCCCGCTTCGTTCCGGCCGCTTCGGCCGACTTCATGCGCGATGACGAGCCGGTGATCGGCGTCGTCGTGGACGGGCAGGCGCGCGCCTACTCCGCGTGGTATCTCGATCGCCACGAGATCGTCAACGATCACGTCGGCGACTCCGCGATCGCCGTCACCTGGTGACCGCTCGCACATACGGGCGTCGTGTACGCCCGACCGGAGATCGAAGGAAACCCCACCACGCTCGGAGTGTCTGGAAAACTGTGGCGTGATGCCCTGGTCATGTACGACCGGGAGACGAACACACTCTGGACGCAGATCAGCGGAAGGGCTCTTGCGGGACCGCTGGAGGGACGGCGGCTCGAGGAAATCCCCTCCGAGCAGGCGACGTGGGCCGCCTGGAAGAGCCGCCATCCCGAGACTCTCGTTCTCGTCAAACCGCCTCTGAGCGGCTCGACCTACCGCAGCTATCACGAGAACCCGGCGGCGATCGGCGTCCGGGGAACGGTGAATCCGGACCGGCGCCTGCCGGGAAAGACACTCGTTCTCGGCATCGAGATCGCCGACATCGGCTATGCGATGACCCTCGAGGCCGCCGAGAGCGCACGGCTGACCAACACCGAAGCAGGCGGAGTCCCGCTTCTGATTGCCGCCCGCGGCCGGGCCGCGCGCATCTACGACCGTAGCGTCGAGGGGCGGGCTCTCTCATTCGAGCCCGCCGGCGACGATCCGCTGTCGCTGGTTCGGGATCGGGAGACCGGATCGACGTGGGACGCGACGAGCGGCCTCGCGGTCGACGGCCCTCTCGCCGGGAGAAGACTTCTACCAATCCCGGTCCGGATCGTCTACTGGGGAGTCTGGGCGCAGTTTCATCGCGACAGCGAAATCCTGCGCCCGTAGGCTTCGAGAGCCTGTTGCACCGGGCGAAGGGGAAGCTGCGGGATCAGCTCGGCGGAGGAGGACGACCATGGGACTCGACGAAACGCTCCGCGACTACTACGGCGGGCAGCGGCTCCGCCCCGAGG
>JBHEOL010000097.1:0-2973 GCA_046261635.1 Thermoanaerobaculia bacterium
CGAGTACGCGAATCGAATCGAAGAGAAACTACGGGAAGTCCTTCCCGAGGAGCCGGAGACCACGACTGATGATGACGAACGCTGAAGAGGCCGGAATCGTCCGCTCGCGCGGAGCGGTCGCATCCCGTATTCACTCCGGCCAGCGATTCCTGATCACCTCGCACCGCAACCCCGACGGCGACGCCCTCGGCAGCGCGATCGCGCTCCAGCGGATGATTCGAAAACTCGGAAAGGAAGCGACCGTCATCGTGCGCGACCCCTTCTCGAAGCCGTTGGCGAACATCCCCGGAGCCGAGGAGGTGGTCATCAGCGAATCGCTTCCGGCTGACTATCCGGCCGGATGGGACGCCCTGTTCGCGATGGAGTGCCCGGAAGCGGACCGCACCGGGTTCCCGATTCTTCCCGGGCCGGTGGTCAACATCGACCATCACCTCGGAAACCAGAATTACGGCGAGGTCAACCACCTCGACCTCGAGGCACCCTCGGTGGGGGAGATGATTCTTCACCTGGCGCGCGAGATGGGCGTGTCGATCGATCCCGAGATGGCGACCGCCATGTACGTCTCGCTCGCGACAGACACCGGATTCTTTCGCTACACGAACACGACCCTGCGCGCCTTCGAGGCGGCCCGGGACCTGGTCGAGTGCGGCGCCGACGCCGGCGAGATCTCGCTCTGGATCAACGAGAGCACCTCGGCTTCGGCGATCCGGCTGCTGGGGCTCTGCCTCAACACGCTGGAGTTCCATTCCGACGGACGGATCGCCACCCTCGAGATGCCGGCCAGCTTTCTCGCCCAGTCGGGCGCGTCGCCGGAGGACTCGGACGGCATCGTCAACTATGGCCGGACGGTCGATGGCGTGCGGGTCTCGGCGCTCTTCAAGGAGGCCGACGGAGGGACCCGTGTCTCGATGCGCGCCAAACCGGGCGTCGACGTGCAGGCGGTCGCCGCGACCTTCGGCGGTGGCGGGCACAAGGCGGCTTCCGGGTGCTTCATCCCGCTTCCGATCGCCGAAGCGAGAACCACACTCCTTCCTCTTCTCGAGAATGCCCTGCGGGCCTGAGCCCGCGCCGGGCGTTCTCCATCAGCGTGTGAGCGATTTCCCTGGGACCTCAATGGACGGACTTCTGCTTGTCGACAAACTCTCCGGACCGACGTCCCACGACGTGGTCGATCTCGTTCGCCGTCACGGGCGCGAGAAGAAAGCAGGCCACATCGGGACCCTCGACCCGGCGGCCACGGGCTTGCTCGTTCTCTGTCTCGGCCGCGCCACCCGGCTTCAGGCGTACCTGATGAAGATGGGGAAGGTGTACGAGGGGACGATCCAGTTCGGCTGGGCGACCGCGACCTACGACGCGGTCGGGGAGCCGTCGGGCCCGGTGGAACCCGTCAGCGTCGAGGCGTTCGATTTCGAGCCCGAGCTCGCGAAACTCCGGGGGGAGCTCGATCAGATGCCTCCGGCTTTCTCGGCGAAGAAGGTGGACGGGGTCCGGGCCTACGAGCTCGCCCGCAAGGGACAGCCCGTCAATCTCACCCCGAAGCGCGTCCGGGTCGACTCGTTCGAGATCACCTCGGTCGAGGGGTCGGTGGCGCGATTTCGGGTGGCCTGCTCGGCCGGGACTTACGTCCGCTCGCTCGCCCACGACCTGGGGGTGGCGCTCGGCATCCCGGCGCACCTCGGTTCGCTGCGCCGGACCGCGATCGGCGGATTCCAGGTCGCGGACGCCATCCCCTCGGGCACCCTGAAGGAGGGGGCCGAGCGCATCTACCAGGCGCCACATTATCTGAGGATGTCGCAGATCGACCTCCCTCTGACCCGGGTGCTGGTCGACCCCATGCAGGAGCGGAAGCTGATCTCGGGGCAGAGCGTCATCCTCAAGCCCGAGAGCGAGATCGGGCAGGACGAGCTGGTGACCCTGGCGAACCTGGACGGGGAGCTGATCGCGATCGGGGAGGCGGTGAACGTGCTGCGCGAAGGAGGCGGGCCGGTGGAGATCCGCCCGAAGGTGGTCCTGAGGGAGCGTTCCTGAAGGGGGCGGCCGGGGGGCGAAAAGAGTCGATTTTCGGTGGAATGCAAATTCTACCGGCGGGTGTTAGAGTACGGGCGAAGACAGAACGAACAAAAAGCGGAGATTCAAGGAGTTGAGCATCTTGCCGAACGTCAAGCAGCAGAAGAACGAGATCATCGATCAGTACCGGGTCCACGAGTCCGACACCGGCTCCCCGGAGGTACAGATTGCGCTTCTTTCGAACCGCATCACGTACCTGACCGACCACTTCAAGACGCATGCGAAAGACCACCACAGCCGGCGCGGCCTGCTGAAACTGGTCGGCCAGCGCCGCCGCCTCCTCGATTACCTGAAGGGGAAAGACGTCGAGCGCTATCGCACAGTCATCGAAAAGCTCGGAATCCGCAAGTAAGCGGGGACTGTCGGCGTTCCGCGTTCCAGGTTTTGCGCACAATGGCGTGAAACGGGGAACGCGGAACGCTTTTCTTTTTTGTCCGGCCCCCGGAGTCCTTCCGGGCGTGGACCACAAAGGCGGCGGAGCCCAGAGGGGCGGTCCGTCCCGCAGGAAACCTTATGAAACCAGAACCTTACAAGAAGGAAATTGAAGTCGGCGGCCGGAGTCTCATCATCGAGACTGGCAAGGTCGCCAAGCAGGCCGATGGCTCCTGCTGGATTCGCTACGGCGATACGGTCGTCCTCTCGACCGCCTGTTACCGCGAAGGCGCCGTCATGGGCGACTTCATGCCGCTCACGGTCGACTACCGCGAATACACGTACGCGGGCGGGCGCATCCCGGGAGGCTTCTTCAAGCGTGAAGGACGCCCCACCGACAAGGAGACGCTCACCTCGCGCCTGATCGACCGGCCGCTCCGCCCCTCGTTCCAGAAGGGGTATCGCAAGGAGACGCAGGTCATCGCGTTCGTCCTGTCGGCCGACGGTGAGAACGATCCTGACATCCTGGCGCTC
>JBHEOL010000114.1:0-4908 GCA_046261635.1 Thermoanaerobaculia bacterium
GCAGGTCTGGGTGTCTTCGACGTGGATGGTGTAGTCGGCGCCGGTGAAGCCGCTCATGAAGACCCAGTAGTGGTCGTTGATTGCAGCGCCCTTGAACATGCGGAGGGTAACCTCGATCGAGTTGGGGGCATGCGCGTAGAACGAGAAGAACAAAGTCGCCCCGAGAGGACCGTACTGGGGGTGGACCTCCTCGCGGTTCTCGGCATAGCGGAGCACCGTCCCCTGGCCGGAGATCTTCGCGAAGGGGTCGTACCAGCTCGGGAGCGTGACTTTGAAGCGGTTGCCGAGAAGACACGCAGTGGTGGCGTTGGAGACGCAGGGGGAGCAGGTCGTGGGAGGGGGCGGCGGCGTGGCGGGGCAGGAGAGCTCGAGGGTGAACGAGCCGCTGGCGGGCGAGTAGGAATTGGCAGCGATGGCCCAGGTCCCGCTCTGCGTCAGAGTGAAATCGATCCGGGCGTCGTTGCCACCGGCTCCATTGTCGTCTTCCGCGACCACCTCCCCGTTCGGGTCGAGAAGGCCGAGGTAGCTGTTGAGGGAGGCCGATCTCATCGTCGCGACGATTCGCTGTCCCGCCGAACCCGAGAAGTCCCAGAACTCAACATACGTTCCGTCATCGAGCGCGCAATCGGAGGAATTGAGCGAGCCGGAGATGGTCTGTCCGCAGGACATGGTCGCGATCGAGCAGGAGGGCCCGCCCGAGGAGCACGACACCGAGAGCGTGTAGCTGCCGTAACCCGGCTCGTACGAGTTCACCGCGATCGTCCAGACGCCGCTTTGTGTCAGCGTGTACGTGATTTGGGCATCCGAGCCGCCAGCGCTGTCATCATCATTGGCGACCACCTCGGAGACGGGATTCATCAGAAAGAGGTAGGCGTCGAAATCCGTCGATCTCAACGTGATCGTCACCTGCTGACCCTCCGTCCCCTGGAACGTCCATAAATCGACGGAGGTGTTGTCGTCGTCGAGCGTGCAGTCCGAGGGGCTGAGCGAGCCGGTTTCATTGCGGTTGCACGCGGTCTCCGTCGTGGAACAGGTTCCGGCCTGAGGCTCAATGCCGTTTTCCACTTCTGACCGAGAGGCCAGCAGTTTCCTGATCGCCCCGACGCGGGAGTCGTCGGACATCCCGGCCGACGGTTTCAGGGCTGCGGCCGCGCTGAACGACGCGGATTTGGATGTCGTCGTGGAGACCTCGAGCGGTGGCGAATCCGACAGGGGTCGTGCGGCTGAGGGAAGCGCGAGGATTGCGAAGATGAGGAGCGCAGTGAATCGCTTCGTCATGGAGGGTCTCCTTCTGAGCGGGCGATGGGAGAGGGGCCGCTTCAGCTGATCCTAGCAGAGGGGATGACAGGAGGTGTCAGTGGTGGGAAAGTCCCGGCCATAATTCACGATGCCGGGGCTGGAAAGCCCCCGCCACATTGCCGGCACAAATCTAGCCGGTGGTCTCGAGGATCGCTTCGAGGCGGGCCTGGAAGCGAGGAGGGTCGATGGATGGGTGGCGGTGGAGCTTTCGGGCGATGCGGTTGAAGAGAGTGCGGAGCTGCGGGGGGTCGATGAGATTGCGGTGGACCATCTCGACCACATCGCGGATGTCGGGGTCATGGTTGCGCTGGATCGCGAGGAGCGCCTGGGCGTGGAAGTCGTAGTGGTGGAAGTCGAGGCAGCCGATCGTGGTGATGAACGGGCTGCGCCGGCGCCAGCCGGGGAGCTCGGGAAAATGGTCCGCCGGCGAGGCGATGTCGACGATCGCACCGAAGCGGCCCGCCATGTCGGGGAGAGCCCGAAGGAGGGGTTCCTCCTCCGGCTCGAAGGAGAGAGCGATGGCGGGCGCCGAGTCGCGCCAGCCGCCGAGGACGGCGCTGGCGTCGCCGCTGAGGTAGACGCGCGCGGGAACGCGTGCGCGGGAACCGATCTCGCGAAGGAGCGCGTCGAGCCGGATCGCGTCGATCGGTTCGCTCATGATGGGAAACGTCCGTGGGCGTGGGGCGCGCGATCACTGCGCGAGTGCCGTGCACTCACGGCTCACTCCTCCTCCGACTGCGGCTGCGGCTGCGGCTGCGCTGACGTCTTCGCCTGCTCCTCCCGCAGCTCGACCTGCACGGTCTCGGGCACTTTGTAGAACATGCCGCCCGATATTCCGTCGATCGCCCATCCGACGAGCCCTCCGAAGAAGAGGTTTCCCCACACCCAGCCGGAAACCTTGCGCGCGAAAATGATGCTGGTGTCTTCGTACCCTTCCTTCTGCAGCGTGATGAGGCAGGGCTGCGTTTTTCGCTTGAGCTCGACCGTGGCGGGCGTCACGACTGGCTTCAGCGCTACCGGCACGGCGCCGCAGTCGACCAGGACGTTCGCCCCCGCGGGCGTCGTGTTCACGGGAATGGCCTGACGCGTGCCGTTGACCATCGAAGAACATCCGGAGGCGACGATGAATGTGATGAGGATGAGGATCGGGAGGAGGCGGGCTTTCATTGCGTTTTCGATCTCCTTTTCCGGCGAAGTTGTGAGGCACGGCCGGACTCGAGGAGATCGTCTCAGAGGGGAATGACAGAAGCTGTCAGTGGGACGAGAGGGGGAACCGGGATCATTGAATCACCACCCGAGCCATCAAGGCGGTTTCCCTTACTCGGGCTGGCAGAGGAAAGGATCCTCTGCCACTACTTGCGCGCGGTTTTTGCGGCGAGCTTGAGAGGGGCGGCGTGCTCGCGGACTACGCCTTCGCCGAGCTCGCGCACTTTGGCGATGAGCTCCGGCGGGGCGGTGGCGATGGCGTGGCCGCCGAAGCTGGCGATCCAGCGGGCGATCTCGTCGAGGTTGCGGAGCTCGATGCGGTATTCGAGGTCGCCGTCGGCGAGGCGCTCGATGCGCTCTCCCTCATGATGCCGGGCGTTGGCGATGAGCGGGGCGAGCGAGGCGTCGAAGCGGATCACGACCTCGCGCAGCTCCCCTCCGTGGCCGTGATAGAGGCTCCAGGCGCCGCCGAGAAAGCTCTCGAGATCGAAGTCGGCCGGACGCTCGAAGCGGGTGCCGGCCGGGCGCACCGAGGCGATGCGGTCGAGGCGGAACATCCTCGCCTCGTCGTGCCGCTCGCACCGTCCGACGAAGTACCACGCCTCGGAACGATGAAAGATCGACCACGGCTCCACGGCGCGCCGCGTCCTCGTCCCCGACCGCAGCGAGGCGTAATCCATCTCGATCGCCTCGCCGCGCCCGATGGCGCCTTCGATCGCTTCGATGACGCCCGGCTGGATCGGGCCCGAGCGGTCGATGCCGGCGAGGACGAGCTTCGAAGGACCCGAGGGTGGAGCGATCCGGTCGAGCTTCGCGGCGAGGATCTCGAGGCGCCGCGCGAGCGCGGGAGGCTTGCGCACCGAGGGATTCTCGACGAGGAGGCGCAGCAGCGCGCGCTCGCCGGCGTCGAGATGGAGCGGCCGCATTGCTGCCCCGTCCATGATCCGGTACCCATGCTCGTCGTTCGTGAGCGGGAAGCCGAGCTCCTCGAGATCGGCCAGGTCGCGGAAGATCGTCCGCTCGGTCGTCTCGAAGTGCGCGGCGAGCTCGCGCACGGGCCGCGAACGGCGACCCTCGAGAAGGGCCATCATGTCGAGGAGGCGCGTGATCTTTTTCATGACGAGGGACGAGGGGCGAGGGATGAGGGGTGAGGCCCGCCCACCCGTACCCGACTCCGATGAGGCTAGCCGTGGCGGCTGGCGAATGCAAGGGAGGGGCGAGGAATCGTGAGCGAGTGAGACTGGAGCACGATGCATCCGACCGGGGGCGATTGCGAAAGGAAAAACCAGGGGGCAGGATTACCAAAAAAAGGGGAGGCATCTCTCGCCCCTCGCCCCTCGTCCCTCGCCCCTCACCCCTTCCTTCTCGCCCCCAGCACTTCATCGAGATAGCCGCGGATCCTTGCCGCGGTCTCGGGCGACTTCCAGATCGCCAGCACCTCCGTCTCCGCGCTTTCCGAGAAGCGGTCGAGCGCCGGCTGCCGGATCATTCCCTTCACCTGGGCGAATGCGACCGGCGACATGGCCGTGAAGCGCGAGGCCGCCTCGAGGGCGCGGTCCGCGAGCGCGGCCGGGTCGCAGATCTCGTGAACCATCCCCAGCTCGAGAGCCTCCTCCGGGCGGCACGTCTTCCCGCGGAGAATGAGAGCCGGGAACCTCTCGGGCGAGACGGCGTTGCGGACGATCTCGAGCGGAATAGAGGGGAACGGGACGCCGACGGGAAGCTCCGGCATCCCGATCTCGGCCTCGCCGCGCGCCATGACCACCCAGTCGCACGCGAGTGCCATGATGCATCCCCCCGCAATCGCGTGGCCGTTCACCGCGGCGACCACCGGCCGCGGAAAGATGAAGAGCTCGCGGAACATCGCGTTCATCGAGGGGAGGAACTCCTCGACGTAGGAGGCGCCTCCCGAGAGAATCTGCTTGAGGTCGACGCCCGCCGAGAAGATCGCGTCCGAGCCGGTGACGACGAGCGCTCCGGTGGATTCGGCGCGCAGTTTACGGAGGGCGTCGAAGAGAGCGCGGGTCAGCACGAGGTCGAGCGCGTTCGCCTTCCCACGCGCCATGCGAAGTACATCGTTGCCGTCACGCCGGTCGATCTCGATCATGGAGGGAGTGTACTGCACGGAATGTGGGGGAGGCTTTGTGGCAGAGGATCTTTTCCTCTGCATTCCGCTGAGGAGGCGAGCACTTCAGAGTCGTGCGCGGCGCGAAGCCGCGGAAAAGATCCGCGGCCACACGGATCCGCGGCCACTTTCCCTGCTCAGGCGCCGTCGAGGGCGGCGGCGAACTCGACGTACAACTGCGCGAGTTTCTCTTTGACGCCCGACTCGGCGCGGGCGAGATCTGCCGAGATCTCGTCGCGGCGATTCATGAATGGCTCGAAGCGCGCCGCGGTGCCGGC
>JBHEOL010000118.1:0-7716 GCA_046261635.1 Thermoanaerobaculia bacterium
GAAGCACGCTGAGGAAGTCATCGAGCGCATTCTTTTCCTGGAGGGTGTCCCCAACGTCCAGCGCCTCGGCAAGATCAACATCGGCGAGTCCGTCGAAGAGCAGTTCAAAGTCGATCTCGCCCTCGAGCTCGATGCTCTCCCTAGGCTCAACAAGGGAATCGAAGTCTGCCGCGAGATCGACGACAACGGCACGCGCCTTCTGCTCGAGGAAATCCTCCACGAGGAAGAAGAGCACGTCGACTGGCTCGAGGCGCAGATCGATCAGGTCAAGCAGATGGGAATCCAGAACTATCTCGCGCAACAGGTGCGGGAAGAGGAGTAGCTGGGATATCCGGCAACTGCAGACTCATGATGACGATCCGTAAGGCGCGGCCGATTTCCGGCCGCGCCTTACGTTTTTCCAGGCATGCCTCGTCGATGCGGTCTCGCCTGGACCGCGAAAGGCTCCGTTGTAGCGCGGATGAAATCGCTCTCGCCTCCACGCGCAGAGCCACTCTACGCGCGATGCCGCGAATAGCTTTCGAGGGAAGGCGCGGGGCGTGCAACAGCCCTCGCACGGTAGCTGCTCAGACGACTGCCCTCACGGTCAGAAAGGCGCTGTGCCGAACGTCGACCCGCCCGAACGCAGCCGGGAGCGGGTAGTACCCCGCGCCAGCAACATCGACGCGACTAAACCCATGCACCTGAAAAAGCTCCACGAGCCCGAGATAGTTCATGATGATCTTGTGACGCCAGGTCGGGCTGAATGCGGTCGCGTTCCTGTGAACGGCGAAGCGATTGCCGAGCCCCGCGACGCGCCCGGATACGTTCGTCAGAGAGAAAATCTGCCAACCGAGTACGGCTGCGAAAATGTTGTGCCAACTGCTGCCGTTCTCGGTGCTGATGACGGCAACGCCGTTCGGCTTCAGGACTCGCCGGATTTCGGAGACGAACAGATCAATGTCCGAGACGTGCTCGATCACCTGGTTGGCGTGAACGAGATCGAAGGACGCCGATTCCAGCGGCAGCGCGAGATCGAGATCGGTCACATGGACACGGATTCCCTTCTCCTCGGCCGCACTCGCGGCCTCCGGAACCAGCTCGACTCCGTGCGCCTCAGATGTCCCGAGGGCTCGTGCAAGCTCCAAAGTCCACGTGCCGTCGTCACATCCCAGATCGAGAAGCCGCTTTGGGGTCCCATCTGCGGACGACCGAACGAAGGCGAGAATATTGCGCCGGTTCATCGCGCTCGCAGCCTCTCGGCTCCCAATGTATAGGTCGCGTATCGGCTTGAGCATGGTTGAACGGGATGATAACAGAGCCGCCAGGCGCGCGAGACGCGTGAACCTCTACAATGACCGTGACATGCGCGAACATCTGATCGGAAACGGGGGGCGGTCTGGTATCGCGTTGGATCGCTAGGTCACGGCCTACCGTCGGGCTCCTCCTGGGTGTGGCTCTGACCGCTCTGCTCAATTTCGCATACAACGTCTGGTGTGCGCGAAGTCTCGGACGAGCTCACTACGCCGACCTGGCCGCCGCTCTCGGTATCGTCGCAATTCTCGCTTATGCACTTAACCCTTTAGCCTTGGTCATGGCGCAGCTTGCGTCAGTTTTCCATACCACTGGAGACTCCTCTCGCGTCGTATGGCTCTATCACGCGATGCAGCGCCGGCTCAGGTCGGCAACTCTTCTGGCTCTCATTCCCGCCATACCCCTCGCACTCGCAGCGGCGTGGGTTTTCCGGTTCGAGACGAGCACCAATCTCTTTCTGGCGGTCGGCATGGTTGCCGTCCTGCTTCCCCTGGCCGTCACCCGAGCGACACTCCGCGCAACCCGAAAGCTCGGTTCGTTCACCCTCGGTCTGGTAGTGGAGGCCTTCGCGCGGCTTGCGCTCGGCGCGGGATTCCTTCTGATTAGTCCCACCGCTTCATCGGCGCTCGCCGCCTACCTGATCGCGTCTTTGGTGATTTACCTCGCCCAGGATTCCGCCCTGCGGAAGAGCTGGCGCGGAATGGATGCCTCTGAGCAGAGCGTCAAGCCTTGGAACGGCCTGATCGTTCCGGGATGGGCACTCCTCATCTGGTATGCATTCGCGCAGAATACCGACCTTCTCATCGTCAAGAGTCTGGCCGATCGAGAAGATGCGGGCGTCTACGCGGCGGCTGCGACGGTCGCGCGCAGCCTCATGATGGTCCTGACGCTCCCGCTCGACGCGGTGCTTCTTCCTCGTCTGGGCTCCTCACCCGGTCGGCCTCGTGCAGCCGCCGCCCCGGTAGCGCTTCTCTTCTTCGCCGTCTGGATTCCGCCGGTGGCCGCCTCAGTGTTCTTCCCGGACGCGATCGTGAATCTGGTATTCGGGCCCGCATTTGCCGGCGCGGCCTCACTGTTGCCATGGCTTGTCATTGCGTCCATGTGCATGAGTGCATCGTACCTGACCGGTCAGGCGCTTCTCTTCATCCGCAATCGCGCCTTTCTGTTCTTTGCCTTCGCCGCGTTGGCTCTCGAGATCGGGCTGATCATCCTGGTCGCCGGCGACGCCTCTCTCACGGTTCGGACCGTGCTCGCTGCGCAGGCCGCGATTGCGGTGGGCATGATGGTCCTTTGGACGCGTGCGTCTGCGGATCGGGAGCGAGAGGAACGCGCTTTTCGGGTCCAAGGCGGCGAAAGAGATTCTTGACAAGCGACGCCGGAGTGGTTCCTGCGCAGCAGCGCGGGCTGAGCCGCTCAATCTCAGAATTCGCCGGAATGAAGTGTGAGTTATTGCGGCGTAGGGTGCGATCGTCGTCGGAGCCGCGCTTCTCTCGATGCACGCTTCGCGTGCGTGCTCTACGGGAAGTGCTAGTCGGCAGGTTCTGCGCGTGTGATGCGGAAGCGTCGAAACAGATCGAGAACCAGCGGACCCGGGAGGAGCGTCACCAGACGCTCTCCGATCATCACCAACTTGTCGGCAAGCGTCATCTCGGCAAGCCAGATCTCGCGCTTCACATCCCACGTCGTCTGTGCCGTCTCGCGGAGTTTACGGCGCTTCAGCGTCGCCCCGTGCAGGCGATACCGGACGAGGGGGGTGTCAAGGTTTGCGAAAACGACCCCGGCTGCGGCTAGATGGCTGAACCACGCGTAATCGCGTGCGACTCCGTTGGCCCCCTGCGTCCATCCGCCGTGAACATCGACGATTTTCTTGCGAAACATGACCGCCGGATTGGCGATTGGGTTGTATCGGCGGAACGCAGCGTGCACGGCCGCTGGGTCGGTAGGATACCGCCTCGAACCAAGGGTCCTTCCCGCTTCATCGATCACGACGAGCTGGCTGCTGATCACGCCGACCTCCGGATGCCGATCGAGGAATTCCTTCTGACGGCGAAGGCGGTCGGGCTCGCACACGTCGTCCGAGTCGAAGCGGGCAACCAACGCGCTGCGCGCGAGAGCGACGCCGCGGTTGTGCTGCTCGACGATGGACGTTCTCGAGGAGTTTGCGAAATAGCGAATCCGGGGATCGGCCGCGTCGCCAACCGCCGCAGCTGCGGACTGCTCGGATGGGTCCTCCACGATGATCAGCTCGAAGTCCGTCATCGTCTGCCGAAGAACGCTACTCAAAGCCTCGGCGAAGAAGACAGAGTCTGGCCGCCACACCGGCATCACGACGCTGACAGCCGGAGATTCCCCGCTCATTCTGCACCGTTGCTCCCTGATTTCTCGGGCGCGCGGAGGGCCAGTTCGCGAACGACGGCCGTGATCTGCGATTCCATGCGGCGAATCCTGAGGTTGATCCAGAAGAACCCGATCAGCATGGCCAGAATCGACAGGTAGGAGACCAGATCTGCACCGCGCGCGATTCCGAGCCGGCTCGCTACCTGTACCGTAATCGCAGGCCAGCCGATCGCAATCGCGCCGCTGATCCAGAGCGCTAACCAGAAAACACCTGCCGCCCGAGAGATCTTCTTGAGGGCGACCGCCCGAATCGTCAGGATCGCGACGACCGCGAGTCCAGAAATGGCGAGAAGCTGAAAAGGCGTCATTTCAACCGTCCGATCAGAAAATCCCAGGCGATTCGGAACCCTGCCAGGGAGCTCTGCCCCTTCCTCTTCGAATAATCCGTGTAGCGCACCTCCACCGGAACCTCGATCCATCGTAGATCGCTTCGACCGATCTGGTCGAGCAGCTCGCTGGCGTGGGCCATTCGGTCGAGCCGGATCTCGATCCGCTCGGCTGCTTCCCGCGTAAAGGCTCGCAGGCCATTATGCGTATCAGTCACTCGAATCCCGGAGACGATCCTGGTGAAAATGACACCGGCCTTCAGAACGAGCTTCCGCGGGGTGGGGATCTGAGCCGAACGGAGGAAGCGCGAGCCGAGAACGACGTCGCAGCGGCCGGATCTGAGGGGTTCCAGCAGGAGCGGGATGTCGGCGACCGAGTGCTGCCCATCAGCATCGAAAGTCACGATGTACCGCGCGCCCATTTGAAGGGCGTGATCGATGCCGGTTTGAAGAGCAGCTCCCTGCCCCCGGTTGACAACGTGTCGGAGAACCATCGCGCCCGCCTCGAGCGCCTCTGTCGCAGTTTGATCGGGGGAGCCGTCATCGACCACGATCACATTCGAGTAACGTGTCCGCAGGCCGCGAACCGTCTCTCCGACCGCGGCATCTTCGCAGTACGCCGCCATCACGATATGGACTTCTCGGTCCGTGTGGGCCATGCGGGTGAGTGGGACCGGATGCAGTCGGGGTGAGATCCTCCGGTATGATTTCAGGTTACCATACCGCCCCGATGCACGAGGATCAGCCTCGGCACTCCGGAACTGCCCGCCGTGAGACGTTCGGCGGAAAACGCCTCTCAATCCGCCACCGCCTGCCTCACACATTCGTTTCATCGGTGGGTTACCATAGCGAACGGTGGACAGCCGACCGGAAACCGACGAGATTTCGAAGCGCGGCGCGCGCCCCGATGGCTCTGCGGCGAGGTCCCGGAACCTCGGCGGATTTCTGGTTCTCGCCGCAATTCTCACTGGGCTGATTCCTCTCAAGATCGCCACCAAGGCCGGCGATGGCCCCTACGGGCTCGACGCGAACTACTACGTTCAAATCGCACGCAGTGTCGCCGAAGGGGGCGGACTGATGACGCACGTCTCGCTCTACCATGAGGGGCTGAATCCTCTTCCAGCGCCCGCGCGCATCTATCCGCTCTGGCCCCTCGTGCTCGGAACGACGGGCGCTGCGATCGGCCTTACGGACGCCGTGAACATTCTCCCTCCGGTTCTGTGGGTTGTGGCGCTGATTTTTCTCTACATCCTCTCCCAGCGGATCGCGTTCGCGATGGACCCGATCTCCCACGGAAGGATCGCCGGCGAGAGGCTTCCGCTGACAGCCGGCCATCTCGTCGTCGCTGCTTTCGCGACGAACCCAATTTTTTGGTGGGCGACGAGTCACCCCTATACCGAAGGGCTCGCGTTCACTCTCGCCTTCGGCGCGCTGCTCGTCCTCGACACTGCCATTCGTCGAACGAGCAGTGCGGTCGCCGTAAGCGCTGGTGCTCTCGCGGGCCTCGCCTTCCTCGCACGAAGCCAGATGGTCATCATCATCGCCGCGGCGATTCTCGTCCTCCTGATAGCATCCTTCCGATGGGCGCCGATGCGAAAGATCGGCGCGGCCGCGGTGCTAGGCTTCGGTATTGTGGCTGCTGGGTGGATTGCATACCGGGCGATGCGCCCCATCGGCACCACCGACGTCGGCGGCTTTGCGACTTGGGTGAACAGTCCGACCGCAGGGGCATACCTTGCCGACCGGCTTCCGGGCCTCGCGATTGCCTTCGATCCGAGAAGCTCGCTCTCGTACTTCAATTCATTCGGACCGACAGTCCTCGTTATTTTTTTCGCGATCGCCTGGTTGGCGGTAGAGTCGGGGCGCCGAGGCCGCTTTCCGCGGCTTGAGCCACAGTACCTCTTAGCCGTAATGGCGATAGCGACTGCGCTCCTGAGTCACGGCATCCTGGTGCACCGCCACGCCCGATTCTTCCTTCCGTGGCTCTTCGGGTGGCGCCACGGCCTTCCGCTGATCTTCGGGCTCAGCGCTGCGATCGTATATCTCGTGACACGCCCCTCGGCATTAACTCGCTGGGGGGTTGTCGTCCTAGTCGCCTTCGCCACGCTGACTGGAACACTTCGCATCGACGCGTCGGAGAATCCTACAGGGATGACGAACGCCGAGGCTGCCTTTGCGCGATGGGTAGATCATCAGACGCCGCCGCCGACGATGCTGACGATCGGGGCGCAGACTCTTGGGATGCTCACTCGCGGCCGCTATCACTGGATGAGTTGCGATGAGTCACCGGCCCAAACCGGCCGCATGCTCGAAAGCCTTCCGATTGATTATGTTGTCGTTTACGGCTCGGCTCGGCATTGCCGGTTCCTGGACGGGCTTGGTGGGATCTTGAAAGTGGAGCATTCGTTTGGCCCGCCGGAACACGAGCGGATCTGGCTCCTTCGCCCGCGCGCTGCTACCCGGGTGCGCCCCAACGACCCCGGGGGAAACGCATATTAGTTCTTTGCTTCGAAAATGAGCTGGGAGTCAGGACAAATGCGTAAACGAAGGATGACTCAGGTGGTACTCCAGATTCTCTCTGCGATTCCCGCGAGGCTCGCACCCAAGCGGTGGAAAGAGTGGCACGAGCTCCTCTACTGGAAGATGCGCAGACGCGCCGAGGGAGAGCTCCAGCGCGATCATTACACCCACTTTTATACGACACACTTCGGACTCTCGCCGTCGTTCTACGAAGGAAAGGCTGTCGTCGATATTGGCTGTGGACCGCGCGGAAGCCTCGAGTGGGCGACGATGGCCTCCCGGCGCATCGGGATCGATCCGCTTGCCGAGAAATACCTCGCGCTCGGCGCGGACCGTCACGCGATGGAGTACATCACTTCGGGGGCCGAGTCGATTCCGCTCCCTGATGGAGCCTTCGACGTCGTCTGCTCGTTCAATTCTCTCGACCACGTCGAGAGCGTGGAACAGTCGGTCGCGGAGATCAAGAGGATTACGCGGTCCGGTGGCTCTCTTCTGCTGCTCGTCGAGGTGAATCACCCACCAACCGCTTGCGAGCCACACGAACTGAGCCCGCGGCGTGTATTGGACCTTCTCGCCCCGGAGTTTGTTGCAGAACGCGTGACGATCTACGAGCCGGCCGGCGAGGGGATTTACGATTCGATCCTCGCCGGCCGAGCCTTGAACGCACCGGGCGACGACAAGGCAGGGTTTCTTTCGGTCCTCTTCACGCGGCGCTAAGTGCTGGAGCAGGGCGTTATTGACCGATCGCGGTGGAAGCCGTTGGCGCGGCCGGACAGTTCCAGATCGGTGCGCCACTGCCCGGCTCGAAACAAGCCAGCTCCCGCGCCAGGGCGGCAACCACACCGGCGTCGAGCTCGACCCTGCCGTCGAACCGAGGACGGGCGGTGGACTCGAGCGCGGCCCACCTCTGCTCGTCCACATGCGCGTAGGCCACGACCGCTCGATGCTCCCGAGGCGGGGCCAGTCCCACCATCGATCCAATCTCGAGCAGCGAGATCGGCCGATCACGCGAGCGCTCGGGGATGCCGAAGGTCACAAAAATCACGTTGAAATACCGAGGGTTGATGAAATTCGATCGGCTGATACCCGACCGATCGCCGTGATCGCTGAGAATGACGACGCGATTCTGCTTCTCCGGCGCGAGAACCCGAGTCGAAGAAAGCGCCTCCACGACCGCGCG
>JBHEOL010000134.1:0-3171 GCA_046261635.1 Thermoanaerobaculia bacterium
TCTCGCCACGCTGTCCAGGTTGTCGCTCTTTCTGCTGGTCGGCCTCATCGGCCTGAAGGTCGCGCTGGCATTCGAAGGAATCGATTTCAACATCGTCTACATCGCGGCCGTTGCCGCCCTTCCCGTGCTCCTCGGCAGACGCGGGATCATTACCGGGATCGACTGGCGCACCCTCGTGTTCTTTCTCGCGATGTTCGTCCTGATGGAGGCTGTCTGGCTCGAGGCCGGCGACTCCCTCACCCGGTACGTGACCACGGATACCGCGGCGATCCTCCTGCTGAGCACCGCGGCCAGCCAACTGGTGTCGAATGTGCCGTTCGTCGCCCTCGGTATTCCTCCCCTGCTCTCCGCGGGTGGCGGGGCGAGGGAGCTGGTGGCCCTCGCCGCGGGGAGCACCGTGGCGGGCCTGCTCTTCATCCTCGGCGCAGCGAGCAACGTCATCATCATTCAGCAGGCCGAGGCGCGCGGCGAGACGCTGACCTTGGGGGAGTTCGCCCGCGTCGGGATCCCGCTGACGGCGGTTTGCCTCACCGTGTTCTGGCTCTTTCTCCGTTAAGGAGGCGCCGGGTCCTTGACCGCACCTCGACTCCGGTGAAATGCTTTCGACCGACATGAGCGCTCTCGGCTGGATCGTAATCAGCGGTGTCGCGATGAGCCTCATCGCGCTGGTCGGAGTCGTGATCCTCGTTCTCGGGGAACCGGGGGTTCGGACCAATCTGATCCTCGTGGCGCTTTCGGCCGGCTCGCTTCTCGGCGGCGCGCTGTTTCACATGCTTCCCGGCGCCTTCGCCACGGGGGCCGATCCACTCGAGCTGTTCATCTGGGTCGCCGTCGGCTTCACTCTCTTCTTCGTCCT
The DNA here is from genome assembly GCA_046261635.1 of Thermoanaerobaculia bacterium. Taxonomy (GTDB): domain Bacteria; phylum Acidobacteriota; class Thermoanaerobaculia; order Gp7-AA8; family Gp7-AA8; genus JBHEPS01. The sequence continues at coordinate 857 of JBHEOL010000134.1, forward strand.
CGAGCAGTTTCTGCACTGGCATCACTGTCACCGCGGCTGCGAGGAGCATGAGCGGAGGCCTCTGGGGGTTCTGATCCTCTTCGCCGACGGACTTCACAACCTGCTTGGAGGGTTGGCCGTCGGCGGAGCCTTCATCGTCGACATCAGGCTCGGGGCGGCCGCGTGGATCGCGGCCGCCGCCCACGAGATTCCTCAGGAGCTCGGCGACTACGGCGTCCTGATCCATGCCGGCTGGAGCCGCCGCCGCGCGCTGCTGTTCAACTTTCTCTCGGCGCTCCCATTTCTCGCCGGAGGCCTTCTGGCATGGCTACTCGCGCGCCGGATCGAGCCGTGGTTCCTCCTTCCCTTCGCGGCGGGCAATTTCCTCTACATCGCAGCCGCCGACCTCATCCCCGAGATCAAGCACGAGCCGCGGGGCCATCGCAAGGTGGAGCACTTCGCCGCCTTCACCGCCGGTCTCACGATCCTGCTGGCTCTCGCGATCGTCCTCGGATGAGGAGCGGGGCACGGCCATTGCTTTGCTCAACTTGGCCTCTGGAGGATTTGAATGAGCATTCTTGCCTGGATCATCGTCGGACTCATCGCGGGCGTACTGGCTTCCATCGTCATGGGTGGAACCGGCTACGGCATCGTCGGTGACATCATCATCGGAATCGTCGGCGCCTTCTTCGGGGGGTGGATCTTCTCGCAACTCGGCGTATCGACGCCGTTCGGAGGGCTTGCGGGGACGATCTTCGTCGCCTTCATCGGCGCGGTCGTTCTTCTCTTCCTCCTTCGCCTGCTGCGAAGCGGCACCGCGCGCCGTTAATCGGCTCATCTCTGGCAACAAAGTCTTGCCCGTGAGACTTCGTCGATGACCAGCTATCAGCTCTTCCCGGCGGACGGGGGCGTTCCCATCAAGGCGTGGATCGAGGGCGTTCCCGTCGAAGAGGCCGCGCTGCAACAGTTGCGCAACCTCGCACGCCTCCCTTTCCTCTACCGCTGGGTCGCCGCGATGCCCGACGTCCATTTCGGCATCGGGGCGACGGTCGGAAGCGTCATCGCGACGAAGAAGGCGATCATTCCCGCGGCGGTCGGAGTCGACATCGGCTGCGGAATGATGGCCACACGCACCACGCTCCGCGCGGGGGATCTTCCCGACGGGCTCGAGAAGATCCGCTCGCGCATCGAAGCCGCGGTCCCTCATGGGCGCACCGATCGAGGAGGAAAGAACGATCGAGGGGCGTGGCGGCGCCCTCCGTCCGAGGTCGAGCGCGCATGGGACGCCCTGGCGGACCGCTACAAAAGGATCTCGGAAAAGCATCCGCGCGTGGGGCGCGGGAACGATCTCAATCATCTCGGCACACTCGGAGGCGGGAACCATTTCATCGAGCTGTGCCTCGACGAAAGTGATTCGGTCTGGGTCATGCTCCACAGCGGCTCACGCGGAGTCGGCAACCGGATTGGAACGTATTTCATCGAGCTCGCCAAACAGGACGCTCGTCGTGCAAACCTGAATCTACCCGACGCCAACCTCGCCTATTTCCGCGAGGGACACCGGCACTTCGACGATTACGTCGAAGCGGTTCATTGGGCTCAGGAATTCGCGACGCTCAACCGACAACTCATGATGTCGTCGGTTCTCCAGGCGATCGCGGCAGGGGACGAGCTTCCACCGTTCCAGAGCGACCTCGAGGTCGTCAATTGCCATCACAATTACGTCGCCGTCGAGAAGCACTACGGCGAGGATGTCTTCGTCACCCGCAAGGGAGCGGTTCGTGCCCGCGACAACGACCTCGGAATCATTCCCGGTTCGATGGGAGCGCGCTCGTTCATCGTACGCGGCCGCGGAAATCCCGAGAGCTTTCACAGCTGCTCCCACGGAGCCGGGCGCGTCATGTCCCGCACCGAGGCGAAGAGGCGTTTCACCCTCGAGGATCACGCCCGGGCCACGGCGGGCATCGAGTGCCGCAAAGACGCCGACGTGCTCGATGAGACGCCGATGGCCTACAAGTCGATCGACGCCGTCATGGCGGCGCAGAAGGACCTGGTCGAAGTGGTCCACACGCTCCGGCAGGTGGTCTGTGTGAAGGGATAGATCGCTCGGCGAGACGCTTCGAAACCACACATCGAATCCTCACTGCCGTCGTCGAAAGCCCGGCTTGACCCATCGCCGCCGAAAGACGGAGAATGCCCCCTCCTCCTTCGAGACAGCACCGAACCTGCCGGCGCGCGTATCTTTGTTCGGGCATTCACGACGAAAGGACACGCTCAATGCGCTCAGTGATCCAGGTTGCTTTCGTCGTGCTCGCCGTGATTGCGGGCGGCGCAGACGC